>NZ_JBVHLF010000029.1:66267-93987 GCF_055559155.1 Kitasatospora sp. NPDC024654 | reverse complement strand
GAAGCGCGGGCTGCGACCTGCGGCAACGCGGGGGCTGTTGCGACCCTCCTGACCGGTCTCTGCTGCTCGGCCGAATTGAGCAACAGAGTCCCCGACCGTCTCAAAGACCCGGCCCCGGTCACGCGCGACGCCGCCGGCGCGGTCCTGGCCCACCTGTACGTCGACCAGGTCGGCGACGGCGTCGAACAGCTCCTGGCCCGCTCCACGCTGGCGACGCCGTTGAACGTGGCGTACTCCTCAGCCGTGCCGACGGTGCACTCGGACAGGTGGGAGCGCAGGTAGCCGAGCGCGGCGAACTCCTCGACGCCCAGGGTCTGGGGGTCGCCGGGGATGCACGTCCTGGGCACCAGGTCACTGGCGATATCGCCGCCGAACAGCCACGGATCGCCGGGCTTCGCGGGCTTGCCGACGACCATGCGCAGGACGGTGTCGTCCTCGCCGTCCGGTTCGACCAGCAGCATGCCGTCTGTGTGAAGCTCGTGGACCGTGCGAGCGCGCTCCGGGAGGGCTGGGGGCCGCCCCGCTCCAGGACGACCTGCTGCCGCCGCGCCGCCCGCGCGTGAGCACCCGCAAGGTGAAGTCGCCCATCTCGCGATACCACGAACGTCTCCCCGACGGTCGACCTGACCGCAGCCAGGCCGTGACCGGCCTCGACATCGTGGTGCTCGCGCCATCCGAGTCCGTCGAACTCCCCACCGCCACCGCACTCGAATGGCACCTCGCCCCGGGCGGTCGACGCCGGGAACGCGTCCTCGAACTGTTCCGGCAGGACCCCGCCCGCCTGTGGAGTCCGAGCGAACTCGCCCGCCACCTCGGCGATGTCACACTGCCCAGCCCGCACCGGCAGCTGAACCGCTGGGCCGACGACGGACTGATCGACAAACCCCGGCGGGGCCGCTACAGCGCAACCAATGACCCTGCGTCAACTCGCTTGACGAGCAGCGATGAACGTTAATTTCCCGGCCTTGGGGGAACTTCAGAGTGGCCGCCACGGCGGCCAGTGCTGGAAGTTGTCCGTCTCGGGCAGCCCCGGCGTGATGTCCATGAGCGTCTCGCCGACCTTCTCGGCGTCGAACACCCGAGAATCCGGGATCAGCTGCTGCACGAGGGCGCTGTTCGTCGTCTTGCCTGCGCCGTGGGTGCCGTTGAGCCATACGATCATGGGCCCGACGCTAGCGGTGTTCAGGCCGCGGTCTGCTGCCAAGGACGTCACAGAACTGGCACAGCAGAACATCGCGTTCTGTTCGCCAGCACGTCGCCCGTTGGCGGCAGGCGTTCGTGCTCCACGAGGTCAAGCGGCGGCCGACGCCGACGACCGATCGGTGGCCTCGCGGATCCGCGCTGTCGAGCAGGAGATCAACCGGACGGCGTGACCGGGGCCCGAATGCCGAGCCACTGCTCAGCATTCCAGGCCTGGTACCGCTCTACCTCGGTGAACCCCAGCTTTGCCGCGAGGCGCATCGAGCCGACATTGGCGGTCTGGGTGGCGAGCACCACCGGCTCACCGGGAAGGACACCGGCGAGCCATTCAAGTGCCGCCGCGCACGACTCGGCGGCATACCCGAATCCCCACGCCCGTGGCAGGAACAGGTAGCCGAGATCGGCCTTCCCCGCGGCGGCCGGGCGATGGTGCTCCGGTGCCCTCCTGAGCAGGATCTGGCCGATCATCGCCCCGTCGAGGTCAACGACGAAGCTCCCGGGCCACCGCTCGGGCACCTCGGGCATCTCGCGCTCAAGCTCGTCACGCGGCCGGGGGCCGCCGAGGTAGGTGTGCACCTCCGGCGAGGCGAGCAGCTCGATGAACGCCGCACGGTCCCGGGCCTCGGGCTCACGGAGCACGAGCCGCTCGGTCCTGATCGGCTCAGGTGGCCAGACGACGGGTCCGAGTTCAGTCATGGCGGGCAATCCCTCTCGACGGCAGCGACACCAGGAGACGGTGCCGCAGAGGGGGACGCGTCTGACGAGTGATCCAGTTCCTGGGCAACGGGTCCGCCAACCCGTCGCCGTGCCCAGTGGACTGGCACTGCCGTTCGGCGGCACCGGCGACGTGGTCGCGCTTGTCGGAGCCTTCAGCTCCGGACGTTGCTCGCCGTCCGGAGCCCGCGCCGTCGGGGATATGACACCGAGCACGGAACGATCAAGGTGACACGGAACGCGGAACCGTCAGAACGCCCGGCTCGCAGCGTCGGCATGTGACACCGAAACACGGAACCTACATCTCAGCAGGCTACGCAGCCACATCCACGGCGAAGCCAACGCCCCGCACTTTCTGGGCAGAGTTCACCACGCCGTGGGAAATCTCGACACGGCGGTCGACCAGTGGTCCCAGGCCCTCGAGCTCTATGAGCGCTTCGGGGCACCCGAGGCCAACGCGGTGCGCACGGAGATCGCAGAAGCAACGGGCAGCCGACTGTAGGCAACGCGACCACCGTCCCCTGGCCGGTCCTGCTGCTCGTCGGCAGTCGACACCCTCCCACACCACGACGATCGGACACCTGACACGCAATCAGCAACCAAGCAGGTCACACGGTCCCTGGAGAAGAGCCACACCCTTCCGGGAATGGTCCGACGCGATCGTCGCGTCCGCCGACGTCAGGCCCGAAGAGGACTCCACCGAGCGGGACAAAGCGGGCGACCGGGCACGGGGCGAGATGGGCCGATACCTGGTGAACCTCGCCGAGAAACACCGCGGAAATCCGAGCAACAACATGCTCTCCGCCTTCGTCAACGAGCCGGACCCGGCCCTGCGACTCACCCAGGAAGAACTCGCCGAAACCGCCGTACTGCTGCTCATCGCGGGACACGAGACCACTGTGAACCTGATCACCAACGGGGTACTCACCCTGCTGCGCCACCCCGAGCACCTGGACCGGTTGCGCCGCGAACCGGACCTGCTGCCACGAGCGGTGGAGGAACTGCTGCGCTACGAATCCCCGGTCCACATGCGCGAGCGCATCCCCCTCGCCGACATCGACGTCGCCGGCGCCACCATCCCCGAAGGCGCCTCCGTCGTACTGGTACTGGCCTCGGGCAACCGCGACCCCGAGCGGTTCCACGAGCCCGACCGGTTCGACCCCACCCGCCCGGACAACGAGCACTTCGGCTTCGGCAGCGGTATCCACCTGTGCTACGGCGCACCACTCGCCCGCCTCGAAGCCGAGGCCGCGCTCGGCGCGCTGATCCCCCACCTCCGCACCGCACGCCTGGTCCAGGACCCGCCCCCCTACCGACAGAACGCCATGCTCCGCGGACCCCGCCACCTGCCCATCCAACTCTGAGGCCGCCTGGCAGCACACACCCGGCAGGCAAGGGACGGGTCACCCCCGCGCGCTTGCCCAGGCCACGGGAACCGGCGCCCGGTCGGCCCTGATCGGCTGATGCGCCGACAGCCCGTGCGCGGCGGGGGGACGTGCGCGGTCTCCTCGCCGTTCACGCGGCCGGGGTGCAGAGCGTCCAAGTGGGGATCCCGCCGCGTGCACGGAGAACTCCGACGTCTCGGCCACGAGGTCAGTGCGGCCACCGTCCGCCGCGTACTGCGCACCGCCGGCCTCGGTCCCGTACCGCGCCGTCATCCCGCGCGCCGACGATGGCCGGCCTTCCTCAAGACCCAGGCCGCGGTGGACCTGCAGAGCAGGGCCAGCCACGCGGAGACTCGGGTAGCGAGCAGGTAGATCACCCGTACGAGCACGGGGCTGATCATGCCCAGTCGGCGGCTTGGTGCACCGTTCGCGGTCAGCCGCGGTGAAGCAATTCTGGAGCACTACGGGGAGGTCGCTTCCGCAGCGACCTCCCGGAGCTCCGCGTCGAGGGCGGCCAGGTGCTCCGTGTCAGCCGTGCGACTTTCCGTACTCGGCGGCGAGTTCGGCGGCGGTGGCGTCGCCGCCCTGGCTCTTCCAGCTCTTCACCACGCCGTCCCAGGCGGAGATCGGTTGCTTGCCGGTGACGATGTCGTTGATGCCGTCGTTGACCATGTTCAGCAGGGTGGGCCACTGCTTGTTGCGGGTCGCGGACTGGATACCGAGGGAGGGGTCGGCGACGCCCTTCGGCACGATGTCCACCTGCGCCTGGTAGCAGCGCTTGGCCGCCTCGGGCCGGCCGGGGATGTAGTTCACCATCGGAGGCGAGGCGATGTACCCGAAGGGCAGGTTCGTGCTGTTCTCGACCCTGCCGAGCTCGGTCGGGACCGACGGGCCGCCGTCCTCGCCGCGCGTGAAGTGCACGCCTTCGATGCCATAGTTGATCAACTCGTACTCCTTGGACCCGAACGGCGAGGCGAGGAAGTTCAGGACGCGCAGCAGCATCCTGATGCGCTCCGGTGAGGCCTGCTTCAGCGCGGTGTAGCCGAAATAGCACCGCGCGAACCACGGCGTCGGCGTGGCGCCGGCGTCGTACGGGCGGACGAAGTCCACCTTGAACGTGTCGCCGATGTCCTGGGCGTAGGCGGGGAACCCTCCGAACCCGTCGGTGATGCTGAGGTACCTGCCGTTCGTGAAGAAGTTCTTCGACTGCGTCGTTGCCGTGGTCAGCGCCGCCGGGTCGTACAGGCCCTTGCCGTACCACTCGGCCATGGTGGCGATGGTGGCCTTGAACTGGTCGGTGCCGTAGGTCGGGGTGAAGGTGCCGCTGTCGAGGCTCCACAGGTTCGGGGCGCCGTGCACTCCGGCGTGGGTCAGGTAGCCGAAGGTCGCGGCGGTCGAGGTGCCGAGCGCGTAGTGGCCCTGGGTGTTCAGCGAGACGAGGCCCTTGGTGAGGTCGTCCTTCTTCAGAGCGCCGACCGTCGGCTGCCAGATGCCGGCCGCGGTGAACTTGTCGGAGTCGGCGAAGAAGGAGTTGCCCAGGAGGGGCCGGTGGATCGGCACGCTGTAGATCCGTCCGCCGACGCGGCCCATGGCGTCCCAGGCGTAGCCCGGGATCGCGGCGAGGTTCGGGTAGTTGCTCGCTCCGGCGTCGCCGGACAGGTATTCGCTCAGGTCCGCGCACTTGGCTTGAAGGAACTGAGCCTCGTTGGGCAGCGGCGACCTGCCGAGCAGCATGATGTCCGGTAGGTCGCCGCTGGCCATCATGGTGGAGTACTTCACCACGAAGTCGTCGTCTGGCACCGTGGTCAGCTCGATGTTGACGCCGGCCGCGTCGTTGACGGCCTTCCACATCCTGTTGCCGTCCGGCCCCTTGGGCGGAGCGCCGTAGGTGACCGTCATGACCTTGACGGTGGAGCCGTCACCGGGCTTGGACGGCACCGCCTGCACCAGGTTCGACGGGTAGGTCAGGAACGTGTCCAGCACACCGGACGCCGTCCCCGGCAGGTCCGGATGGAGGCCCTTGACCGGGGTGTAGGTGGGCCACGGGGCCAGCGTCTTGCCGGCGTTGCCGGCCGACGTGGCGGACGTCCCGCTGCCGCACGCCGCCAGGGACGGGAGGGCCGCTGCCGCCACCGCCGAGCCGGCGATGGAGCGGAGGAGGCTTCTGCGGGAGAATTCGGAGTTCATGGCGAAGGGCTCCTTGCGGGGTGGGGATGAGCGCTTTCGTTCGACTCGCGTCCAAGCGGTCGGCGGCGAGTCGATGCCCGGCGGGCAGGTGGTCTGTGGCCGCGTGTGCCGATGCCGGTCAGCTCTTCACGGCGCCGGTGAGAACACCCTTGGTGAAGAAGCGCTGCAGGAACGGGAACGCGGCCGCGATGGGCAGCACACCCATGACGACGATGGCTGCGATGGTCTTCTGTGGTGCGTGCGTCAGCATCGCCTCGCCGGTCTCGGACTGGGCGTTGGTGCTGGTCAGGTACCCGCGCAGGACCGTGGACAGCGGCAGCTGGTCCGCGCTGCTGTTGTTGAGGTAGAGCATCGCCCGGAAGTAGTCGTTCCAGTAGGCGACCGCGTAGTAGAGGCCGACGACGGCGATGACCGCCTTCGACAGTGGCAGCACGATGCGCAGCAGCGTCCTGAGTTCTCCCGCGCCGTCGAGCCGGGCCGCCTCGTGGAGCTCCTCGGGAATGCCCTGGAAGAAGCCGCGCATCACCACCAGGTTGAACACGTTGATCATGACCGGCAGGAACAGGGCACCGAGGTGGTCCGTGAGCTTCAGGTCGGTGACGATCAGGAAGCTCGGGATCATGCCGGCGGGGAACAGGAAGGTGAACAGGATGGCCAGCAGGATCGGCTTGCCGCCCGGGACGTTCGGCCGCGACAGTGCGTAGGCGAGCATGGTCGTGGAGGCCAGGCTCAGGGCCGTGCCGATCGCCGTGACCATCGCGGAGACCAGGATCGCGTGCCCGATGACCCCGCCGTTCAGGACGTCCGCGTAGGCGCGGAGGTCGATCCGGTCCGGCCACAGGGACCAGCCGCCGTTGGCCATCACCTGCCGGTCGGAGGCGATGCTGGTCGCGAGGACCAGCCAGAAGGGGATGGCCACCAGTAGGAGGATGACGACGACGGCCACCGCTTTGGCCGCGCTGACGAGCGACTTCGGCTTGCCCAGCCACGCCGGGCGGACGTTGGTGCTGCCCGTGGCGCTCACTGGTACACCCCTTGCTCTCCGAGCCTGTGCGCGATCTTGTTGGCCCCGATGACGAGGATCAGGGCGATGACACCCTTGAAGAGTCCGGCCGCGGCTCCGGTGGAGAAGTTCCCGTCCTGCACGCCGTGGTAGTAGATGTAGGTGTCCATGACTTCCGAGGCTTGCGGTCCGAAGGTGTCCCGCTGCTGCATGACCTGGTCGAAGCCGACGCTGAGGATGTCGCCGACCCGCATGATCAGCAGCAGCACGATGACCGGGCGGATCGACGGCAGCGTCACGTGCCAGTGCCGTCGGCCCCAGCCCGCACCGTCCAGCGCGGCGGCCTCGTAGAGGCCGTCGTCGACCTGGTAGAGCGCGGCGAGGAAGATGATCGTCCCCCAGCCGCAGTCCTTCCAGATCAGCTCGGTGATCATCATCGGCTTGAACATCGCCGGGTCGGTGAACAGGGTGACCACGTGGTGGTGGATGTCACCGGAGAGCAGCCCGTTGGCCATCCCGTTGGGGCCCAGCACCTGCACGAACAGGCCGACCACGATCACCCACGAGATGAAGTGCGGTAGGTAGGCGAAGCTGACTACCAGCTTGCGGACCCAGTTGCGGGTCAGACTGTGCAGCAGCAGCGCCAGGGCCAGCGACACCGGGAAGAAGAAGAGCAGCTGGAGGCCGGCCAGTTCCAGGGAGTTGACGACCGCCCGCCAGAAGGCCGGGTCCTGCCACAGCACCGTGAAGTTCTGGAAGCCGACCCAGGCGCTGTCCTTGATGCCGACGAACGGCACGTACTCCTTGAACGCGATGACGTTCCCGAGCTGCGCGAGGTACTGGAAGATCGCGAAGTAGAGCACGCCGGGAAGCATCATCAGCAGCAGGACCTTGTCCCGCCGCAGCCGCGTGCGCCGGGAGGCGCCGCGCCGTGCTGGGGGCTCGGCGGCGCGCTCCGCCGGCGACGACCTCCCCGTCACTGCGACAGCCATGTGGCCAACCTCCGTCTTGTCATGTCGATGGATCGGGGGCCCGGGTCGGCAATGAGCGTCCCCTCGCAGCGTAGAGGCCATGGCTGCAGGGGAAGTTGAGAGTCATGGCAGACAGGAGGCGGAAGTTCGACGCGGAGCTCCGTGGGGGGGTGCGGATCGATGTTTCCCATCGGTGTTGCCGCTGGTGTCGTGGCAGGCCGGGCTTCGACGATCACGATGTCGATGCGGGATATCTGCTGGGCCTTCGAGGGGCGCTGGTCGTTGGACGTGCAGAAGCGGGACACCGGCCGTTTGACCCCGCGGACGCTCAGCCGGATGCGACGAGGAGGCAGGAGGCTGTCCGGGACGGCCTTGCCGACGGCGCCGACCAGAGGGGGAACAAGTGTCCAGTGCTCCGGCTGCTGTGATGATCTGGTCGGAGGCGGCTTGGCGCAGCTGCGACCGCGGCGAGGAGTGGTGGACATGACTCGGCTTCTGTGAATGGGGGCCAGCGCACCCGGGGGAGCACCGATCGCCGAACTGTAGCCAGCCAGCGAGGGATGCGGTCATCTTGCAGTCAGCTTCGATCATAGTCAAGAGACAGGTATCAAGTGATCACATCCGATCACACGGGAGCGGTGACGCATCGGTCAGTTTTCCTTGGGATGCCTAGCCCATGACGCCAGATCATCAAGTCATTTGATCGTTCAGTTGGCATATTTGACTTTCGATCTCCGGATCTCTACGTTCGATCCGCCGACCGGACCGAGGAGCATTCACCATGTCCCTGATCCACTCTCCCTCGGAAGACCACGTGCTCAGTCCCCGCACAGGCTGGACCAGGGCGCACTGGGAGGCGGCTGCTGACGGTCTGCTGGCCGTCCTCCGCCACGCAGGGCCGGAGCACGCTCTGATCAACCCCAGCATCTCGGGGACACGCTCGGACGGTCTGGAGTGCTACGCCCGGACCCTTCTGCTGGCCGCCTTCCGGATCGCCGGCGCGAGCGGAGACGGCCCGCACGGCTTCCTGTCCCGCTGTGCCGCGGGCCTGGCCGCCGGCACCCGCACCCCCACCACCGAAGGTGAGCCGACGCCGTCGTCCCGCTCCCGCGGTCCGGTTGGCTCATCGAGTCGACTGTCGCCGACGGGATCGTTCGTCTCCACAACCACGGCGGCGCTGACCAACCCACTGGCCAGGTCCTCCCCGACGATCCGCTGTCCGTACGGCTGGCTCACTCGACCGTCACCGGCCCGGTCCTCGGGGGCGCCACCGACAACCACTTCGGCCTGATGGTCGATGGTGAGCTCAGCGAGCGCGGGCGCATCCAGCCACTGGGCGCGGGCGACGGCTGGGCGGCCTCCGCCCACCATCCCCGGATTGGCGGCGCCGAACTGACCGGAGTCACCGTCACATCCCCGGTCACCGGGGCGGAGCCGGGCGCCGAGGTGCGGCACAGCGGCTGGGCGGCAGCCGGCCACGCTACCGAGGAGATGACAGACGGCCTGCTCGCCCGCGTGGACACCGTCGACCCGTCCGGCGCACCGCTGATCCCCTTCCCGCGGGGCTTCCACGGCCACACCGAAGCCGACGTACGCCGGTTGCCGGCCGGCGCCGCGTTCGGGGCCGTGGGCGCGGTACCGGTCCTGACCGGCCGCACAGAGGAAGGGCCGTCGCTGTTCGTCAGCGCCGTACGGCTCGCGCGGCCGACGGCCCGCGCGTGCGAGCAACTCCGGGTGCGCACCGGCAGGCTCCGGCTCCGAGTGCGCCGGCCGGACGGCACCGAGCACGAGGCGCTCCTCGCCGACGGCGCCGTGAGCTCCCTCCGAAGGGGCTGACCACCCGTGCGAACCGCCTTCTCCACCCTGGGCCTACCCGGTCTCTCGCTCGTCGAGGCCCTCCGGCTCGCCTCCGAGCACGGCTGGCAGGGGCTGGAACTGCGCTGCGCTCCCGGCGAGCCGGTGCACCCGAGGATGTCTGCCGACGAACGGCGCCGCGCGGTACAGGACTTCGCCGCCTCCGGGATCACCCCACTCAGTATCGCGAGCTACCTCGGCATCGCCGCCCCCGGGACCGACGGCCCTCTGGTACGCGCGCTGCGCGACCATCTCCGGCTGGCGACAGACCTCGGCGCCGACTACGTCCGTGTCTTCCCGCGCGGCGGACAGGGGCCGACAGACGCGGCGGATCTGCGCGCTGCCCGGCGCCTGGCCGCCGTTGCCGACGACGCGCAGGAACTCGGCGTTCGGATCCTGCTGGAGACCCACGACTCGCACCGCGGCGGACGTGACATCGCCCGTCTGCTCCAACTGGTCGCGCATCCGGCCGTCGGTGCCCTGTGGGACCTGATGCACACCCACCTGGCCGACGAATCACCCACCGATTCATACGCCGCGCTCGCCCCCCACCTCGGCTACGTCCAGGTCAAGGACATCGCCGGGGCTCACGACCTCGCCCCGCTGCCGCTCGGCGCGGGGCTGCTGCCGATCGCCGACTGCGTGCGCCTGCTGCCACCGGACTGCTGGGTTTCCTGGGAGTACGAGGCATCGTGGTACCCGGACGCCGCCCCCCTGCCGGCCCTGCTGGAGCCGGCTGCGAACTACCTCACCCGGCTGAACTGACGCAATGTCATACGGCTACGCCGCCACAGGAGGAGCGGACCTTCAGCTCCGGCAGCAGCTCCACGTGGTGGACCGGCAGCTCGCCACCCCCCAGGCGGCGCAGCAGCAACTCCAGCGCTGCCGCTCCCACGGCACGCTTGGGCGGTGCGACGGCGGTCAACGGCGGGGCGGCCAGGGCCGCGAACACGTCGTCGTACGAGATCAGGGCAACGTCGTCGGGCACGTGCAGGCCTCGGGTGCGCAGCAGGGGCAACAGCTGGATGGCCTCTTGGTCGTTGTGCACCAGCACTGCCCGCACGCCCGCCGCGACGCCCTCGGCGATCCGTGCCGCGACGGCCTCCGTCTCCCGCCCCGGTTGCTCGATGTCGATCACCGGCTGCGGCTCGAGACCGAGCAGCCGGACGCCCTCGGCGTAGCCGGCCCGCACCTGGAAAGCCGTCCAGCTGTTCCGGCGGGCTGCCAGCGCCACTGAGCCGTGCCCGAGCTCGGCCAGGTGGCGAAGCGCCAGCATGACACCGTGGCGGTGGGCGGAGCTTACCGAGTCCAGGGCGACGCAGACGCTGTCGTCGGGGGCACGGCGCTCCACCAGGACTGTGGGTACGGGGAGTTCGCACATCCAGGAGCTGTGCCAGTCAGGACGCTCCGGTGTCCAGTTCGGCGTGACCAACAGGCCGTCGACTCCGGACTCCAGCAACTGGTCCACCTGCGCGCGGTCGTCGCCCGCCTCGTACGGCGCGATTCCGAGCACCAAGCGCGCGCCGACCGCGATCGCCGCGGACCGCGCACCGCCGATGATCTCGTCGAAGTACTGACGGACCGTGGGAACGAGCATGCCGACGACTCGCTCGCGGCCTTCGGGCACAGCCGGCGAGGTCCCGCTCACGGGCATCGAGACCACGCCGTGCGATCGGTGCAGCGCCCCGGTGTCAGCCAGCGTCGCGACGTCCCGGCGCACGGTGACGGCGGCCAGTCCCAGCCGCTCCGCAAGGTCCACCACGCGAACGGTCCCGAGTTCGCGGACAAGCTCCACGATCTTGGCTCGGCGTGCCTCGGCCGTCATGGTCATCGTCTTCCTCGATCCGGCTCGGAGCGCTACGCGCATGGTCTGGCAAGGATCAATTTGTATCATTCGATCGATACCATGCGAAGTCGGCGGGGCGGCCTGCATCTGCTGGCACACATGGCGCGCCGCGGTCAGTGAGACGGTGGTTGTCGGGTGCCGGGTGGCTTGCCAGGCACCGCCTTGGGACCGCGAACCGTTGAGCGGACGGTCCGAGGGCAGGGAGCTGTCGGAAAACAACTTCGGGTTTCAGTCGGTCTTGCCAATGACTGCTGCTGTCGGTGCGGTGATCGGTGCCGGGCGGGGGCGGCGGTCGAGGGCGTCCAGGATGGGTGTGATCTCGTGGAGGGCGTCGCCGACCGTGCCGGCGGGTGAGCTCTGGGACCTGCTCGACGAAGGTTCGCCGCCCGCAGGACTCGTCAGCGCGGGCAAACCGCTGGCCCCGCAGATGCAGCACCGGCCGCCGGCGACGTGGTGACAGCCGGGGCCGGCTCGTCTCCAGCTCGGCGGCCGGGACGCCGTCGGGCCGCCCTGGGAGAGATGCACATGCCTGGCATGTACGTGCCCGAAAGATTGCGGGTCAAAGCCCTGTTCGCAGGGCCGAAGGCGGGTCTAGCATTCCCGGCACGGCAGCTCCACCACAGTCGACGGGCTGCTGAGCAGAGCGGCCGCGCCCGCGCGGTCGGACCTCCCACGGCCGGGACCGGGGGCACCCCCGTTCCCACGGTCCCGGCCGGCTGCGCGCCGTCGCCCCGCACACCGGCCGCCCCGCTACTCTGCACCCCGGCGCCCGCCGGACCCGAGACGCACAACCCGGGGCCGTCACCGGCGGGCGCCGTCGTCGCCACTCACCATCGCGGCCTGCGCCTGGCGTATCTACTCAACCCACGGATTCAGCCCCGCCGTATGCCCACCAACTGTCGAACCCTGGTTGAGGGGGCCGGGTTTCGAAGGAGTTGTTGAAGGCTCCAGGGGGTCCGGGGCGACTGCGGGCGGTGCCGTCATCAAACGAAGGCTTTTTGAAGATCGACGGCCGGGGCGGCGCCGTCTTCGGCGGTGTAGGTGCCAAGAACCACGTCCGTGCTGGTCACGCTGCATGTTGGTATTCGTGCAGGATGCCGCCGAGGCGGTCGTGTCGGCGGACGTCGAGGTGGGTGAGCCGGTCGGGTTCGGTGATGGGTTCGGCCAGTTGGCGGAGGGGCGCGGCGCCGGCGAGGCTGCGGTGGGGCCTGTGCGTGTTGTAGAACTGCTCGTACTCGCGTAGCGCGTGGAGTAGGTGGGCCTGGTTCCAGATGAGGGTGCGGTCGAGGAGCTCGGTTCGGCAGGATCGCACCCGCCCCCAGCCTTCGGCCGGGAGGTACCCCCAGCTCCATGATCGCGTTCATGCGCGGCATCCTGACGCCGGTCTGGACGATCTCGATTCCCTCGGCCTGCAGGACGGCGTCGAAGGTGGCCGGGTAGCGGACGTCCCGGTCCCGGATCAGGAACTTCACCCTGGTGCCCGTGTCCTGAGAAGCGATTCCCAAAGCGGACGGCACGCCTGCTGATCGAACTGTCGCGCGTGTCGACCTCGTTCGGGTGATCGGTCGCTGATCGACGCATAGAGAAAGGGCCTCCTGCACAGCTCGGTGATGTCTAGTCAACTGAGCGTCAGGAGGCCCTGGTGTCACACTGTGGCGCGCCCGCCCCGTCCTCGTCTACTTTCGGCGTGTCGCCGTGCGAATGCCTCGCCCACCAGTTCGGCAACGCCGCCGACCAGCCGGACCGCGCCCGCCGCTACACCTCCGACCTGACCGACACGGAATGGGCTCTGATCCGGCCACTACTGCCGGTCCCGGCCTGGCTGAACGGACGCGGCGGACGCCCGGAAGGGTACTGCCACCGCCAGATGTTCGATGCGGTGCGCTACCTGGTGGCCGAGGGCGTGCGCTGGGCGAGCCTGCCGGCCGACTTCCCCAAGTGGCGGGCCGTGTACCGGTTCTTCCGCCGCTGGCGCGACAACGACCTGATCAAGGAGCTGTACGGCCGGCTACGCGCCCGCCTGCGCGAGCTGGCCGGCAAGAAGGAAGAGCCCACCGCCGCGATCATCGACTCCCAGTCGGTGAAGGGCGACGCCACCGTACCCGCCGCCTCGCGCGGCTACGACGCCGGCAAGAAGATCAACGGGCGTTATCTTGAGCTCGGCTCCCTCTCAGGCTGCTGACCTGGTGCGATGTGTGGTGGACGGTGTTCATGACGCGCTCGGTCAGCAGGGTCCGATGGCGGCGGAAGATTTCTTCTTCGGCGTGTCGCGGGGGCCGGGTGGCAGGTCGGCGGTGCGTCGTTCACCGAGCGCGAGGGCGAGAGCCTCGCGCAACTCCCGGTTTTCGGCCTCCAACTGGCGGTTGCGCTCGGTGGCGACCTCCAGGCGTCGCAGCAGCGAGGCGTCGGAGGCCCGTTGCCGGTCGGGAACCGGCCGGGCTGCGGGGACGGGACGGTGCCGGGCTCGGAGGCGTTCGATCTCGGTTCTCAGGTCCGGTTGGTTGTAGAGCCAGGACCGGGAGACGCCCGCCTCGCGGGCGACGGTCTCGAAGGTGATCAGGGTGCCGGTGGCGTCCATCCGCCGCAGGGCCGAGGTCGCGCGTCGGCGGGTCGCCGCGGCTCGCTGGCGGGCCGCAGCGACGATCAGGTGGGAGTTGTCAGCCTGCATCCGCGGTCTCCTCGTGCTCGTCCTCGCCGTCTTCCAGCTCGCGGATCATCCGGTCGAGGTTGTCGGTGACCTGCTGGTTCATCTCGGCAACGCGGGTGTGGCCGCAGCTCTTCGCGTTGTCGATCAGCGTCAGGGTGCGGGTGCGCTGTTCGCGGAGCTCGGGCAGGAACTCGGGTCCGGTGAGGAAGACGGGGCAGGTCAGGCAGGCGTTGGCGTGCGGGCAGGTCTTCTGGACGGGCAGTCCGCAGTAGCCGTTGGGCAGGGTCTGGGTGGCGATGCCGTAGCGGGTCTTGGCCCACTGGGCCTGGCCGAGCGGCCCGTCAGGATCGAGGGTCACGCGTTCGCCGTTGATGTTGACCTTGGGTAACTGGTTTGGTGGTTCTGGCTCGCTGAGTTGATCTTGATGTGCTGGTAGTTGATCATTGGGTCTCGTGTCCGAGACCCCGCAACTGCCGAGCTATGCGAAACTTGCGGCGCTGGTCGGTGAGTCGCGCAGTGAACTGGCGGCGACCCGGGCGGAGCTCGCGGCGGCGCGGGCCGAGATCGCCGAGCTGCGGGCGGAGAACGCGGAGCTCAAGCGGCGACTGGGGATGAACTCGACGAACTCCTCCAAGCCGCCGTCCAGTGTCGGGCTGGCCCGCCCGGTGTCACTGCGCAAGCCGTCGAGCCGGGGTCCGGGCAAAGCCCCGTGGTGGTGCCGGGGGCGCGTTGCTGCAGGTCGCGGAGCCGGACGCGGTCGAGGTCCACGCCCCGGCCGCCTGCTCGGGCTGCACGGGCGACCTGGCCGGGTCCGAGGTCGTCTCCGTCGAGCGGCGGCAGGTCTTCGACCTGCCCGAGATCCGGCTGCGGGTGACCGAGCACCGCATCGAGCACCGTCGCTGCGCCTGCGGGCAGGTCACCGCAGCCACCGGACCAGGCGCGCCGGCGGCCCCGGCCCAGTACGGGTCCCGGATCAAGAGCCTGGCTCTCTACCTGCTCACCCGGCAACACCTTCCCTACGAGCGGTGCGCCGAACTGCTCGCCGACGTTCTCGGTGCGGACGTGGCCACCGCGACCCCGCACACCTGGGCCGGGCAGGCCGCCGACGCGGTCGCCGCGCATACCGAGGCTGTGCGCCTGCAGTTGATCGCGTGCGACGTGGTCGGCTTCGACGAGACCGGCACCCGGATCGCCGGGCGCACCTGCTGGGTGCACACCGCCTGCACGAAGTCGCTGACGCTCTACCAGGTCCACCCCAAGCGCGGCGTCCAGGCGTTCGAGGCGATGGGCGTCCTGCCCTTCTTCACCGGGACCGCGGTCCACGACGGCTGGAAACCCTACAAGACCTACACGGATGCGGTCCACGCCTTGTGCAACGCGCACCACCTGCGCGAACTCGCGGCCGTTACCGAGAACGCGCCCGCCGACCGCCCCGAGGCCTGGGCCGAGGAACTGGCCGCGCTGCTGGTGGACACCTGGGACGAGATCAAGGCGACCCGGGCCGCGCACCCCGAGGCCACCGGTTTCACCGTGGACGCCCTCGAACGCCTCGCCGCCCGCTACGAGGAGACCATCACGGCCGGGCGGGCTCTGCACCCGCCCCGTGCCCCAGGCGACCCACGACGCAAGCGGGCGAAGGCGGAGAACCCGCTCGACCGCCTCGACACCGAACGCGACCAGGTGCTCCGGTTCGCCTTCGACTGGCTCGTCCCGTTCGACAACAACACCAGTGAGCAGGCCATCCGGATGGCCAAGATCCAGCAGAAAGTCACCGGCGGCTGGCGCACGGCACAAGGGGCCGAGCGCTTCTTCGCCGTGCGCGGCTACCTCTCCACCGCCGCCAAGCAGGGCAAGAACCTGCTCGACGCCATCACCCGGCTCTTCGACGGCAGAGGCGCCTGGATCCCCACCCCGGCCTGATCACCAAATCAGTCACGAGCAGTGATCATGGCGGAGGGGTGGGCCGGGACGGCAGGATGGGGCCGTGCCGAAGAACCCGCCCGAGTCCATGCAGCACCACCTGCGCCAGCGGCTGAACACCCGCGCCGCCGAGCGCTGGCCGCAGCTGGCCCGGGTCCACGTCCACTTTCGCGCGGGATTCGCCTATGTGGAAGGTGAGTTGAAGGACGGCGAACGCCTGCCGCTGTGTCGCCTGCGCTTCGCCGGAGTCCTGCACACCTGGGGCTTCGCGCTCTACCTCGCCAGCCGAGGCGGCTACAAGGACAACGTGCTCCCCAGCGGCCTGCCCGCCGGCGCCCCCGAACAATGCCTGGACTGCGCCTGCGGCCTCTACCTCGACAGCCCGGCGGCCTGACCCCTCCACGAACTTGCGCGGAGCAGCACTGAGGGGCCGTCGGTCCGACCCGCCGGGGTCGCCTCAGCGGGCCGGACCGACCCAGTAGACGACCTCCTCGCGGACCGGGACGAAGCCCGCGGCCGCGGCGAGCGCGCGGCTGGGCTCGTTGGACCGGGGCACGGTCCAGGTCGGGATCCGGCCGCGCCGGCGGACGGTGGCGCTGACCGCCTGGACGCACAGCAGGCCGAGCCCGGCGCGGCGGAACTCCGGCACGGTCACCACCGCGACGTCCTCGTGGACCAGCCCGCGCAGGTAGCCGCCCGCGACCGACGCCAGCCGGCCCTGGACGAAGGCGCCCCAGGCGCCGCCGCCGACCAGGGCCCGGCCCGACCCCCAGGTCTCGGTGATCCACCGGAGGTCCGGTGCCAGCGCGTCGAGCCGGGCCGCGTCGGCCGGCATCAGCGGCCGCAGCCGAACACCGGGCGGCAGGGCCCGCCGCCGGGGGCGCCGCTGCTGAGTGCAGATCACCCGCACCCAGGGCGTGACCGTGCCGAAGGTCCGACCGAGCAGCGGCAGGAAGCGGTCGGGCGCGCTGAACTGGCCGCGCCCGAGCGGGGCGAGGAGCTCCGGGGGGAGCGCCAGCGGGTCGCCGCGCAGGGCGCGGTGCGAGCCGCAGTGCACCAGCGCGGCGCGCGGCGAGGTCCAGTGGCCGCCGTGTCCGCTCAGCAGGACGTGTGCGGCCAGCGCGCCGGGGCCGGGCGCCTCCGGCAGGAACCAGGGGCCGAGCAGCGGATGGCGCACGGGACGCGCGAGGACGACGGAACCCGCCGCCGAGGAGAGGGGACGGTTGGCCACCGGTCCAGTGAACCCCGTACGGCGGCCCGAGCGGGGCAGCCCTGACGGTCTTCTGGCGCCGGTACGCGTGGCCCTGACGGATCTTTGGCATCGACCGCTAACGTCGCCCTCAGCACCGGAACGGACCCGAAGGGAAGCACCATGCCTGAGAGCACCGATCCGGCGGGGGACCAGCCCGACGACGCCTCGGGCGTACGGGAGCGGGACCGGCTGACGGTCCCCCAGGGGCTGGCCGCGCTCTCCCTCGACGCGCTCGCCTCGGTGGCCTACGGGCCGGAGGCGATCGTGGTGGTGCTGGCCGTGGCGGGCGGTCACGGGCTGGGCTTCACCATGTCGGTGACGGTGGCGATCGTGGTGCTGCTGGCCGCGCTGACCTCCTCCTACCGGCAGGTGGTCGCCGCGTTCCCGAACGGCGGTGGCGCGTACGCGGTGGCCGGGCGCCATCTGGGCCGGCGGGTCAGCCTGGTCGCCGCCGCCTCGCTGATCATCGACTACGTACTGAACGTCGCGGTCTCGATCTCGGCCGGGGTGGCCGCCCTGACCTCGGCCTTCCCCTCGCTCTACGGGGAGCGGGTCTGGCTCTGCGCGCTGGTGCTGGCGCTGATCACCGGCGTCAACCTGTACGGGGTCGCCGAGTCGGCGAAGGCGCTGATCCTGCCGACCGTGGTCTTCGTGGTGGCGGTGCTCACCGTGATCGCGGTCGGGCTGCTGCGTGCGCACCCGGTCGTCCAGCCGACGCGTCCGGGCCCGGCGACCGAGACCGTCGGGCTGCTGCTCCTGCTCAAGGCCTTCGCCTCCGGCTGCGCGGCGCTGACCGGGGTGGAGGCCATCGCCAACGCGGTGCCGACCTTCCGCAGCCCCCGGGTGAAGCGTGCCCAGCGCACCGAGATCGCGTTGGGCGCCCTGCTCGGCACGATGCTGCTCGGGCTGTCCGCGCTGATCGGCCGGTTCCAGGTCGCGCCGAACCCCACCAAGACCGTGCTCGCCCAGCTCACCGAAGCGGCCCTCGGGCACAACGCGGCCTTCTACGTCGTCCAGTTCGCCACCATGGCGCTGCTGGCGCTGGCGGCCAACACCTCCTTCGGCGGCATGCCGGTGCTGACCTCGCTGCTGGCCCGGGACCACCACGCGCCGCACGTGTTCGCGCTGCGCGCGGACCGGCAGGTCTACCGGCACGGGGTGCTGGTGCTGGCGGGGGCGGCGCTGGTGCTGCTGGTCGGCGCCAGGGGCGACACCCAGGCGCTGGTGCCGGTCTTCGCGATCGGCGTGTTCATCGGCTTCACGCTCTCCCAGATCGGGATGGTCCGGCACTGGTGGATCGAACGCGGGTCGGGTTGGCAGGGGCGCGCGGTGCTGAACGGGCTGGGCGCGGTGCTGACCGCGGCGGCGACCGTGATCGAGCTGGTCGCGAAGTTCGACAAGGGCGGCTGGCTGGTCTTCCTCGCGGTCGCGGTGCTGGTGCTGCTGTTCGAGTCGATCCACCGCACCTACCAGCGGATCGGCCGCGGGCTGCACGTCGGCGAGGTGCCCGGGCCGCCGCGGGAACGCCGCTCGCTGGTCGTCGTCCCGGTCGGCGCGGTCAACCTGCTCACCCGGGAGGCGCTCAGCGCCGCGCTGTCGCTCGGTGACGAGGTCCGCGCCGTCACCGTGGCGCACCCGGAGGACGTGGACGCGGCGAGCAGCGAGCGGATGCGGCAGGCGTGGGAGGAGTGGCACCCGGACGTCCCCCTGACCGTGCTCACCAGCCGTACCCGCTCGCTGACCCGGCCGATCGTGGACTACCTGCGCCGGCTGTCCGAGCTGGACGAGCACGACCGGCTGGTGGTGCTGATCCCGGAGATGCAGCTGCCCCGCCCCTGGCAGCGCCTGCTGCAGAACCAGCGCGGCGCGGTGCTGGACCGTGCGATCCGGCGCTACACCGACGTGGTGATCTGCCGGCTGCGCTTCCGCGTCGACATCCCACGCTGAACGGTCCGCACCGAACGGTCCCGGGCGCTCGGCCCACGGCGGGACACGGGCCACCCGGACGGGTCAGTATGGGTACAAGCCCGTGCGGGTGCACCGCGCCGGCCCGAATGAGGTGGTTGTGGTGAGCACGTCACGGCCTGCGGCTTCGCGACTCGGACCCAGGGGGTCCGAGCCGGCGGCCGAGAACCACCTCGACGCGGTGGCGGAGACGCTGCGATCGGCCGCCGACCGGCTCGGCACGCACATGGGCGGGTGCTACCTGCTGTCGGACGACGGGCAACTGCTCGAACTGACGATGACGCTCGGGGCCGCCCGCCAGTTCACCAGGGGCTGGCAGCACGTGGGCGTGGCCGCGCCGATCCCGGTGGCCGACGCGGTGCGCGACGGCCGAGTGGTCTGGGTGGGCGGCGCGGAGGAGATGGCCCGCCGGTACCCGCGGGTCGCGGTCGCCATGCCGTACGCGTTCTCGCTGGTGGCCGCGCCGGTGGAGGCGCAGCGCGGCACGCTCGGGGCCGTCTTCTTCATCTGGCCGGCCTCGCATCCCGCCGAGCTGTCACCCTCCGAGCGGCACGGGCTCTCGATGGTCACCTCCCAGCTGGCCGAGGTGCTGGTACGGGCGGCCGCGGTGGGCCGGCCGATCCGCCCGGGCGCGCGGCCCGCGACCACCGCCGCGCGCAGCGCCGACGACCCGCTCACCGCGATGATGACCCGGCTGCCCGAGGGCATGTGCGGCATCGGCCTGGACGGCCGGCTGGCCGCCGTCACCCCGACCGCGGCCGAACTGCTCGGGGAGCCGGTCGAGTTGCTGCTGGGGACCAAGCCGTGGGTGGCGCTGCCCTGGCTGCGCGATCCGGTCTACGAGTACAGCTACCGGGCGGCGGTGATGAGCGGGGAGCCGACGTCGTTCGTGGCGCTGCGACCGCCGGACCGCTGGCTCTCCTTCGAGCTCTTCCCGGACGCCGCCGGCCTCACCGTGCGGGTCTCCGCCGCCGAGGTCGGCGAGCACGAGGTGCCCGCCCCGGAGGCGCCCGCCGAGCCGGCCGCGCACACCCGGCCCGGCGCGCTGTACCACATCCTGCACCTCGCCACCGCGCTGACCGAGGCCGTCACCGTGCAGGACGTGGTGAGCATGGTCTCCGAGCAGATCGTGCCGGCCTTCGGTGGCCAGGCCGTCGCGGTGCTGATGGCCGAGAGCGGCCGGCTGCGGATCGTCGGCCACCGCGGCTATCCGCCCGGCCTGGTCGACCAGTTCGACGGCACCTCGCTCACCGAGTCCACCCCCGGCGTCCAGGCCTCGACCAACCCGGTACCGGCCTTCTTCGAGAGCCGCGCGGAGCTGGAGCGGCTCTACGCCGGCCGCCGGGAGACCCAGGACGGCATGGCCAGCTGGGCCTACCTGCCGCTGGTGACCTCGGGCCGGCTGATCGGCACCTGCGTACTCGCGTTCGCCGAGCCGCACCGTTTCACCGTGGGTGAACGCGCCGTCCTCACCTCGCTCGGCGGCCTGATCGCCCAGGCGCTGGACCGCGCCCGGCTGTACGACACCAAGCTCGGCCTCGCCCACGGCCTGCAGGACATCCTGCTGCCGCACGCGCTGCCCGTCGTCCCGGGCCTGGAGGCGACCGCCCGCTACCTGCCGGGCACCGAGGGGATGGACATCGGCGGCGACTTCTACGACATCATCCGGGTCGACCGCGGCACGGTGGCCATCGTCATCGGCGACGTCCAGGGCCACAACGTGAACGCCGCCGCCCTGATGGGCCAGATCCGCACCGCCGTCCGCGCCTTCGCGACGGCCGACGCCGACCCCAGCACCGTGCTCGCCCGCACCAACCTGCTGCTCTTCGACCTGGGCACCACCCTGCTCGCCAGCTGCGCCTACCTGCGGGTCGACCTGGCCAGCAGGGCCGCCTGGCTGGCCGATGCCGGACACCCCGCGCCGCTGCTGCGCGGCCCCGACGGTCGGGTGAGCCTGGTGCAGCCGCGCAGCGGCCTGGTGCTGAACGTCGAGCCCACCGCCGAGTACCCGCAGACCGGCATCGGCCTGCCGATCGGCAGCACGCTGGTGCTCTACACCGACGGGCTGATCGAGACGCCCGGTGGCGACCTGGACCAGGCGGTGGCCGGCCTCGGCGCCACGCTGGCCCGGCACGGTGACGAGCCGCTCGACCAGCTGGCCGACGCGCTGCTCGGCCGCGCCGAGCGGGCCGAGCACCGCACCGACGACATCGCGCTGCTGGTGGTCCGATCCGTCCCGGGCTGACCGGGCGGGGCAGGAATCCGGCATCAGCCGGGCGAAGAGGGCGCCGACCAGCTCGCGCGCGTACGCCGGCGCGGGGCTCGCCCCGTGCGAGTGGTCGCGGGCGGAGGGATGCTGGCAGCGGATGGGAACCGGTGTCCGACGGTTCTCAGGAGGCCGGGCCCGCTGCGGCGTGCGTACCCGAGGAGGAGCCATGAGCCAGAGCAGACCGTCCCCGCACCGGGGCGCCGAGCGGGCCATGGGCCGCGAGCTGACCGCACTGGCGAGGGCGGCGGTCGAGGAGATGACCCAGCACGGCCTGACCAGGGAGGCGGCGATCGAGGAGGCCCGGCGGTCGCTGCCGTTCGGCTCCCGCCACGACCCGCGCGAGATCGGCTGCTGGATCGACGCCGAGCTCCCCTCGGCCGACCGGCCCCCGGCACCGGTCCCCGCCGCGCCCGGTACGCATGGCGCGCCGGCCGAACCGGTCGAGCCCGCCGAACCGGTCAAGCCGGCCGAACCGGTCAAGCCGGCCGAACCGGTCAAGCCGGCCGAACCGGTCAAGCCGGCCGAACCGGCCGACCCCGGCGACCTCGGCCGGCGGGTTCTCGCGCTGCGCGAGCGGCTGGGCCTGAGCCGGGAGGAGGTCGCCGGCCGGGCCGGCATGGCCCCCGCCTACCTGGAGTACCTGGAGACCAAGCCGGCCGTGGTGGAAGGTGGCGCGCTGCTGCGCCTGGCGGGGGCGCTGGAGACCAGCGAGGCGGAACTGCTGGGCGGCGGCGTCGATCTGCCCCCGGGCCGGGCGCCGGCGGCCGGGCACCCGTCGCTGCGGGAGCTGGATCCGGCCGAGTGCTGGGGCCGGCTGGCGGACCGCGGCGTGGGCCGGGTGGCGTACGCGACCATGCAGGGCCCGGTCGTCCTGCCGGTGAACTACCGGGTCACGGGCCGGTCGCTGTACTACCGGACGGCGGAGGGCAGTGTGACCGCCCGGGCGGCTGACCACCGGATCGCCATCGAGGTGGACCACCTGGACGAGGCACTGGGTCATGCCTGGAGCGTGCTGGTGACCGGCCAGGCCGAGCGGGTCCCGGCGACCGAGCGGGGCGTCGCGGACGCCGCCCCGGACGAGCCCGGCCCGCTGCCCTGGGCCCCCGGGGAGCGCGACGTCTGGATCCGGCTGGACGTCGAACGGATCAGTGGCCGCGCGATCACCGGCTGACCGGCACGATGGAATCAGGGAGGCGCTCGGCACCGACCGACCGGTGAGGAGGCCGTCATGATCACCTCGGGACTCGACGCCGCGACCCTGGAAGAGCTGGTCTCCGCCGCGATCGCCGCGCCGTCGATGCACAACACCCAGCCCTGGCGCTACCGGTACCGTCCCGAGACCACCACCCTGGAGGTCCGCGCGGTCCCGCAGCCGGATCTCGCGGTCACCGACCCGGAGCAGCGGGGTCTCCACCTGTCGGTCGGTGCCGCGCTGTTCAACCTGCGGCTGGCGGTGCGGCGGCTGGGCAGGGAGCCGGTGGTCCACCTGCTGCCCCGGGCGCCCGAGCCGGACCTGCTCGCCTGGGTCCGGCTGGCCGGACCGGTCCGCCTCGATCCGGGGCGCTCGGAGCTCTACGAGGCGATCTGGCGCCGGCACAGCAGCCGGCTGCCCTACCTCGACCGGCCGATCCCGGCGCCGCTGCTGGAGGAGCTGACCGAGGCCGCCGAGGCGGAGGGCGCGCGGCTGGAGCTGCCGGGGGAGCGCGAGATCCGTCACCTGCTGTCACTCACCCGGGAGGCCGAGCGACGCACCGTCGCCGATCCGCGCCGCCGCCACGAGAGCCGTCAGGCGATCCAGCGTCCCGGGTCCGGCCCGCGCGGGATCCCGGACGAGGCACTCGGCCCGCAGGACGCCGAGGGGCACTTCCCGGTCCGCGACTTCGCCGCCCTGGACCCCGCCGGACACCGGTCGCCGCTCCCGTTCGAGGCACACCCCCGGGTAGCGGTGCTCTCCACCCAGCACGACGCACCGGCCGACTGGTTGCGCGCCGGCCAGGCGCTGGAGCGCGTCCTGCTGCTCGCCACCGCGCGCGGCCTGCGCACCTCGCTGCTGCACCAGGCGCTGGAGTGGTACGACCTGCGCTGGGCGATGCGCGATCCGCACCGCGGCCCGGGCACCGTGCAGATGCTGATCCGGCTCGGCTACGGTCCGGAGGGTGCCCCGACCCCGCGGGCGGCCGCCGCCGACGTGCTGGACACCGACCCGGAGGCGCCGGCCTGAGGTCCCGGCCCGTCACCGGTCGTGCAGGAAGCGCCGCAACCGGCTCCACGGCCAGGTGTTGATCACGTCGTCGCCGCCGAGCCAGCCGCGCTGGGCCGTCCCGATCCCGTAGCGCTGGTTGTCCAGCTGGAGCGTCGAGTGGGCGTCGCTGTCGATCGCGAACCGCACGCCGTGCCGCTTGGCCCGGGCCACCGCCTCGTCGCCCAGGTCGAGCCGCTCCGGCGCGGAGTTGATCTCCAGCGCGGTGTCGGTGCGCGCGCAGGCCCGGAAGACGGCGTCGAGGTCGACGTCCAGGCCGCCGCGCCGGCCGAGCAGCCGGGTGGTCGGGTGGCCGATGACGTGCACGTGGGGGTTCTCGCAGGCCCGCACCAGGCGTCGGGTCTGGGCGGCCCGCCCGGCCCTGAAGTGGGAGTGCACGGAGGCCACGCACAGGTCGAAGCCGGCCAGCACGTCGGCCGGCCAGTCGACCCCGCCGTCCGGGTCGATGTTGAGCTCGGTGCCGTGCAACAGCCGCATCCCGCGGTGGCTCGGGCCCAGCTCGCGCAGTCGGCTCCGCTGGGCCAGCATCTTCTCCTCGGTCATCCGCTGCATCGCGAGGTTCGGCGCGTGGTCGGTGACCGCGTAGTACGCGTAGCCGCGGGCCGCCGCCGCATCCAGCATCTCCTCCAGCGACGCGACGCCGTCGGTGAGGTCGGTGTGGGTGTGCAGGTCGCCGCGCAGGTCGGCCTCCTCGACCAGGTCGGGAAGCTCCCCGCGCTGGGCGGCCTGGATCTCGCCGCGGTCCTCGCGCAGGGTGGGCGGGATCCACGGGAGCCCGAGCGCCGCGTAGACCTCCTGCTCGGTCCCGGAGGCGATCCGGGCGCCGCTCCCCACCTCGAACAGGCCGTACTCGGAGAGTTTCAGACCGGCCTTCACGGCCATCGTGCGCAGCCGGACGTTGTGCGCCTTGGAGCCGGTGAAGTAGAGCAGGGCGGCACCCCAGTCCTCGGGCGGGACCACCCGCAGATCGACCTGGAGGCCGGCGGTGGTGCGGATCGACGTCTTGGTGGTGCCGTGCACCAGGACGTCGGCGGCGTCGGGGAGTGCCGTGAAGGCGGCCATCAGCGGGTCGGAGTCCTCGGCCGCCGCCAGGATGTCCAGGTCGCCGACGGTCTCCCGGAACCGCCGCAGCGAGCCGGCCGGTTCGCACCGCACACAGCCGGGCACGGCACCGAGCGTGGCCGTGATCTCGGCGGCCGTCGCCGTGGCGACGTCCAGGCGGACCCGGCCGCCGGTCCTCCGCAGCAGGTCGAGCCCGTGCAGGATGTTCTCCGCGGTCCGCTCGCCGAAGCCGGGGACGTCGTTCAGCCGTTCCGCCCTGATCGCCTCGCGCAGTTCGGCCGGCGAGGTGATCCGCAGGTCCCGGTAGAGCGCGCCGGCCTTCTTCGGCCCGACGGTGGGGATCGCCATGATCTGCCGGACACCGGCGGGCACCTGTGCCCGCAGCGCCTCCACGGCCTGGATACTGCCGGTGTTCCGGTACTCGTCGATCTTGTCGGCGATCGACTTGCCGACGTTGGGGATCTCGCGCAGTTCCTTGGCGTCCAGGCCCGCGAGGTCCGCCGGGTGGCCGCCGACCGAGCGGGCCGCCTTCTCGTAGGCGCGTGCCCGGTAGGCGTCGCCACCAGTGATCGACAGCAGGTCGGCGTACTCCTGGAGAAGCGCCTCGACCTGCTCGTTGAGCCGTGCCATACGTCCATGGTGGCCCGGACGGTGGTGGCCGCGCACCAGCTCCGTGCTGCCCGGGCCGTCCGGCCCCTGCCGTGGGTGCGAGGCGGCCGCAGCGCGGTGGGCGGTGGGCGGATGTCCGGAATTCACCTTTGCTCCCGCCGCCGTGCTCGGTGACGATTCCGGGGGTGGCCTGCTGGGTCCGTCGGCCGGCACCACGTGCACCAGGGCAGGAGGACTTCCGCGGCTTCCGCGTCGAACCCGGTCCGCGGGACGTGCTCGACCGGTTCGACCGGCTGCCGCCCGAGCAGCCGGGCTTCACCCGCTCTCTCCCCGAGGAGTCGCACCCGTGACCGCTCCCGCAGACTGGCGCAGCCCCGGCCCGACCCCCACCGGGGGCCCGCTGGTCGACACCTCCGGCCGGGTCGCCGGTGACCCGCACGTCCTTGTCGTCGGAGGGTGCGATCCGCGGTGGGCGCCGCGGCCCGAGTGGCCCGGGCGCGGGATCAGCCGTCCCGACCCCGTCCGGCCCGCCCACGGCACGTCGATGATCGGTGGGTAGTCCGATGCCGGTCAGGCGGCCGCGGGTGCTGGTCACCAACGACGACGGCGTGGCGGCGGAGGGCCTGCGCCGGCTGGCGGCCTTCGCACTGGAGCAGGGCCTGGACGTGGTGGTGGCGGCCCCGGAGAGCGAGGCCAGCGGCAGTGGGACCAGCCGGGCGGTGCCGGCGGGCGGCCTGGTCCGGGTGGATCCGGTCAACCTGCCCGGTCTGCCGGGGATTTCCGCCCACGCGGTGGCCGGCCCGCCCGCGCTGATCGTCACGGCGGCCTGCCAGGGGATCTTCGGTGCCCCACCGGAGTTGGTGCTCTCCGGTATCAACCCCGGTGCCAACGTGGGGAATTCGGTGCTGCACTCGGGTACGGTCGGCGCGGTGCTCACCGCGGCGCGGTACGGTTGCCCGGGGGTGGCGGTCTCGATCGACACCGGTGCCGAACTCCACTGGCAGACCGTCCTGGTGGCGCTGGAGCGGGTGCTCCCGGTGGTGCTGCCGGGCAGTCGGGTCCGGGACCGGCCGCCGGTGGTGCTCAACGTCAACGCGCCCGCGTTGCCGCCCGACGAGCTGCGCGGGATCCGTGCGGTCGGGCCCGGCGGCGAACCGGCGGTCCGCTTCTCGACCGCCCGGGTCGACTCCGGTTCCTTCCAGATCTCCTACCGGGCGGTGGCGCCGGCTGGTTCCGGCGGCGACGTCGGCGCGCTGGCCGCCGGTTACGCGACGGTGACCGCGCTGAGGACGGTCCAGGAGGACCTCGAAGTGCCGCTGCCGGTACCGAGGTTCGTCCCCGGTCACAGCCGGCGGCACCCGGACGGGGTGCCCGGATGACCGGGCGGGTGGTCTCGTTCGCCTGGGGACGCGGTCTCGGCCACGTCTCCCGGCTGATCGCGATCCACACCGAGCTGCGCGCGCTGGGCTGGGATTCGCTCTTCCTGACCGAGCGGGAGCAGCGACTCACCACCGACCACGGCTTCGCCCAGGTGGTGGTCCCCACCGACGCCGACAGCCCGGTCGGCGAGCTGCTGCCGGGCACCGGGCCGGCCGTCGACCACCGGCTGGCGCAGGCACTGGTCGCCCAGGTGCTGACGGCCGAGGACGTCGTGCTGCACGACGACACCGTGGAACGGGAGCTGTACCAGCGAGCGGCCCGGCTCGGCTGCCCGCAGTTCCTGGTGCACCGCTTCCGGCGGAACCGGCTCGACCCGGCGGCCTGGGTGGCGCGGCACGCCCCGGCGATCGAGCGGGTCTACCTGCTGGGCGAGCCGGGGCGCGAGGAGATCGCGCACGGGGTGCGCCTGAGCGGGATCCCGCACGTGGTCCGGCGGCCGCTGGACACCCGCTCGCCCTGGCGGACGGGCACCGGGGAGCCGCGGATCGCGGTGGTGGCGGGTGGCGGCGGCCACCGGGACGCCGCCGGATTCCTGGACGCCGGGCTGCGGGCGGTCCGACTGTACGGTCGGCGGCACGACCCGCGGCCGGTCGACCTCCTGGTGCTCACCGGGCCGAACTTCCGGGGCGCGGTCACGGTGCCACCGGGCCTGGCCGGACCGGTACGGGTGCTTCCGTACCTCGGCCCCGGCTACGACGTCTACCGGCACGCCACGGCCGCCATCACCCACGCCGGCTACAACACCGTCCAGGAGCTGGCCCGGTCCGGCGTGCCGGCGGTGGTGGTACCGGGCGTGCGCGACTTCGACGACCAGCGGGTGCACCTGCGGGCCGCCAGCGGGCGGCTCAACGCGATGGTGGTGGCGGCCGAGCCGGGGGTGATGGCGCAGGCGCTGTTCCTGGTGCTGCGGGCCGGCCGTCGCGCGCCGGCGGCCGACCCGCCCGAGCCCGGCGGCGCGGTCTGGATCGCCCGCGACCTCACCGCCCCGCCGCGTCGGGCCGGCGCGCGGTTGGGTTGAGGCCGTCGCCGAGACGTCGCAGGGGCCCGGGGGGGGGGGGGGGGGGGGGGGGGGGGGGGGGAGGCGGGGGGGGGGGGGGGGGGGGGGGGGGGGGGGGGGGGGGGGTGTGGGGGCTTCG
>NZ_JBVHLF010000029.1:0-66257 GCF_055559155.1 Kitasatospora sp. NPDC024654 | reverse complement strand
CCGCACCGGCGGCGTGTACGTGCCCCTGTACGGCAGGGCGCCGCGCGAGCGGCTTCACCGGATGCTGGCCGACCCCCCCCCCCCCCCCCCCCCCCCCCACCCCCCCTCCCACCCCCCCCCCCCCCCCCCCCCCCCCCCCCCCCCCCGCCCCCCCTGCGCTGCGAGGTGCGCTGCGGGTCACCGCCCGTTACGCGGTGACCTTCTCCGGCTCGGCCTCGGCCGGCTCGGTCGCCGCGCCGGCCGGGGTGTTCTCCCGCGGCGCCGGCAGCAGCGCCATGATCACGGCGGAGATCACGATGGTGGCCGCCCAGCTCAGCCCGTACTTGCCGACCGGGGTGGAGGCCAGCGGGCCGGAGAACCAGGCGCAGCTGGTGAAGCAGAGACCGGCGATCAGCGCGACCGCCCAGGCGGTCATCGCCTGCCAGCAGAAGCCGCCGACGTACCAGTAGCGGCTGGTCCGGCCGGTGTCCATCAGGGCCTCCGCGTCGTAGCGCACGGCCCGGGCCTTGCGGCGCGCCATGTCGACCGCGTAGACGCCGATCCAGGCGGAGAAGGAGACCGCGAGCAGCACCAGGAAGGTGATGAACGAGCTCAGGAAGCTGCTCGCGACCAGCATCAGCATCAGGCCGCCGACCAGCGAGATCACCGCGTTGATGCTGACGGCCATGGCGCGCGGCAGCTTCACGCCCATGGTCTGCGCGGTGAAGCCGGCCGAGTACATCGACAGGCTGTTGATCAGCAGCATGCCCACGATCGCGGTGAGCAGGTACGGCACGGCCAGCCAGGTCGGCAGCAGGTCACCGAGGAAGGAGACCGGGTCCTGGGCCTTGGCCAGGCCCGGAGTGGCCACCGCCATGACCGCGCCCATCAGCACCATCGGGACCATCACCAGACCGGCGCCGGAGACCGTGGCACCGACGATCCGCTTGCCGGAGGCCGAGTGCGGCAGGTAGCGGGCGAAGTCGGGGCCGGTGGGCACCCAGCTGATGCCGCCGGCCGCGATGGTGCCGATGCCGGCGATCATCATCGCGGTCGAGCCCGCGGGCTTGGCGAAGACGTCGTTCCAGTGGATGGTGGCGACCAGGTAGCCCAGCACCAGCACGCTGAAGAGGCCGAAGAGGTACGTCGACCACTTGTTGCAGACGTTCAGCACCTTGCGGCCCATGCCACTGACCAGGAAGGTGCAGGCGACGAAGAGGAACAGCGTGATCACGATGAGCACGGTGTTGCTCTTGATGCCGAAGAGCAGGTCGAGCACGGTCAGGATGGCGTAGGCGCCGGTGACCGCGTTGATCGTTTCCCAGCCGAAGCGGGCGATCCACAGGATCGCGCCGGGGAAGAGGTTGCCGCGGACGCCGAAGGTCGCGCGGGAGAGCGTCGCACCCGGTGCGCCGCCCCACTTGCCGGAGACCGACAGGACGCCGACCATGCCGAACGAGGCGAGCGCGGCGCACGCGGCGACGATCAGGACCTGCCAGAAGTTCAGCGCGTTGAAGACGACCAGGGCCGCACCCATGGTGAGCAGCAGGACGCTGATGTTGGCCGCGACCCAGGTCGGGAAGAGCTCGCGGACCCGGCCTTGGCGCTCGTGGTCGGGGACCGGCTCGATGCCGCGGGTCTCGATGGCGCCGCTGGAGTCGGCGGTGGACAGATTGTCCATAGGTGGTTCTCCGTGCGAGGGAAACGGGGAATGGGCCAAATCGGACGTTCTAGGAACTCTACGCGTGTTGCACAGTAGCCGTCATCGTACGTTCCTCCAACTTCGATGCAAATTCCCGCCCGGAGCACCCTGTTCCGGTTGGCCGAACTGGCAGATTGGCGCGTTATCCCGGCGTTATCCGCGCAGGGCGACGAGCGTCGGGAGGACCCCGTCCTCGGCGTGGATCCGGGCGGCCGGCGGGCTGGGGCCCTGCGGGACCGGACCGTCGCGCAGGCGCCGAGTGGCCCACCGGCCCCGGGCGGGATGCCCGGCGGTCGGCGGGCCCGGAAGGATCCGCCGGACAGGCCCCTAGGCGGTGGCGGCCCGCTCGGTGAAGTGCGGGACGCGGGTGGCGGTGAAGGCGGCGACCAGCGGGCCCAGCGAGCAGAGCGTGACGTAGTACGGGACCAGGCCGAGCTGGCCGGTGTCGTCCAGCCACTGGGCGAGCAGTGGGAAGGTCCCGCCGAAGACCGCGATGGTGGTGGTGTTGACCACGCCGAGGCCGAGCGCGCGGACGGAGGTGGGGAAGAGCAGCCCGATGAAGACGTTGAGCGTGCCGAGCACGGTGGCGACCAGCATCCCGAGCGCCACCGCGACGAGCTGGAACGGCAGCCAGCCGTGCCGCAGCGCGGCCAGCAGCGGCAGGGTCAGCAGCACGGTCGCGCCGAACGCGACCCGCATCACCGGGAGCAGTCCGAACCGGTCGGCCGCCGCGCCGGTGAGCAGCATGGTCACCAGGACCACGGCCAGCACCACCGTCATGAACGAGGAGGCCGACTCCTTGTCCACCACGCCGTAGGCACTCGCGTACACCGGCAGGTAGACCAGTGCGAAGTAGTAACCGACCGTGCCACCAATGCCGTTGAGGAAGACGGTCAGCGCTGCCCAGCGGTGCTCCCGCAACACGGCCAGGAACGCCGGGCGTTGTCGGGTCACGGCCCGCGCGTGCTGGAAGTCCGCGCTCTCCGGGGCGATCCGACGCACCCAGGCCGCCGCCAGGCCGAGCAGTGCGGCGGCCGCGAAGCCCCACCGCCAACCACCGTGTGACAGGCCGGACTTGCCGAGTCCGGCGGCCAGCGCGGTGAGTACCCCGTAGGAGAGCAGCGAGCCGATGATGATGCCACCGTAGGAGACCGAGCTGAACAGGTAACGGCGGCCGGACGGGGCGGTCTCGGTGACGTAGGCCGCGACGGTCGGCGTCTCCCCGCCGAAGGCCAGGCCCTGGACCACCCGCGCCAGCACCGCCAGCACCGCCGCCCAGGCGCCGATCTCGTGCTGCGAGGGCACCAGCGCGATCGCCAGGCCGCCCGCGGCGATCACCGACATGCTCAGCATCAGGCCGAACCGGCGGCCCCGGCGGTCGCTGAGCCGCCCGACCAGGTAGGAGCCGACCGGCCGGGCCCCGAACCCGACCGCGAACCCGACGTACGCCGCGAGCAGCCCGCTGACCCCGCCCTTGCCGTGGCCGAACAGGTCGGCGGCGAAGTACGGCGCGAGCACCGCGTACACGTTCCAGTCGAACGACTCGACCACCGAACCCACGGTGGCGGCGGCGAGTTCGCGCCGGCGGCTGTCGATGGCCGTGGCCGGGCGGCCCGCGGTGAGTGCCGTCTCCTCTGTCATGGACTCAGCATCCCACCCGGGGGGCCGCCTTGACCTCCTCGACGGCGGCGGATCAGCGGCGCAGCGGCTGCCCGCCGAGGCCCCGTCCGCCTGCCTCCAGCCACCACCGCTCGATCGTCGGCTGGTCCATCGCGGCCCAGTCCGGGGTCTCCTTGACCTGTGCCTGCCCCAGGCTGCGGCCGAGCTCGACGGTGGCCCGTCCGACCGGAGCCCGCTCGGCGCTGTAGGTGGCCAGCGCCTCCTCCCAGCTGCCGCCCGACCGCAGCGCGCGCTCCAGCGCGGCGGCGTCCTGCACCGCCTTGATCGCGCCGCTGCCGGTGTTCGGGCGGGCGATCGCGGCGGCGTCGCCGAGCAGGACCAGCCGTCCGGCCGCGTAGCTCGGCAGTGCCATGTCGTACATCGGCTGGACGAACGTGTCCTCGGGGCGGGTGAGTTGGATCACCTCCTGCCAGAACGGCGGGAAGTGTTCGGCCACCAGCTGTTGCTGATGTCGCATCAGATCCTCGGTGAGGGCCCTGGGTTGTACGGTCGCCGGATCGCCGAAGCGGAGCGCGGCGGCGGCCGGCGGGGTCGTGTAGAAGACCCAGTTGACGTCGGCGCCGTCGCCGTGTGGGCTGGGGATGCGATAGACGATCATGTGGCCGCCGGGCCAGACCACCGTCGCCGCGTCCCCGTCCGGGAAGGCCTCGGGCGGGTCGGGCAGCCGGTCGGCGGGCAGCGTGCCGCGCCAGGCCAGGTACCCGCCGTACTCGGCCACCGCGCCGGGGTGGAGCGCGGGGCGGACTACCGAGCGGTAGCCGTCCGCCCCGACGACCAGGTCGAACCGCTCCTCGGTGCCGTCGGCCAGGGACACCACCGCGCCGTCGGCCTCGGGTCGCACCCGTGCCACGGTGGCGCCGGAGCGGTAGTCGACATCCCCGGGGATCCGGTCGCGCAACTCCCGCCAGAGCGATCCCCAGTTGTAGGAGCGGAACGGCATCGGCACCTCGCCGATCTCGCGTCCCGCCCGGGCCGTCCCCTGGCGCACCACCCAGGGGCGCCGAGTCAGTTGGATCCACGGCATGCCGGCGTCGAGGTACCCCGCCGCCTCCAGTTCGGCGTACCGGTCGTTGTGCAGGGCCAGGCCGACCCCGCGGTCCTGGAGCTGCCCGGTGGCCCGTTCGAAGACCACCACCTCGTCCGCCCCGATCCGCGAGGCGGCGAGCGCCGCGGCACAGCCCGCGATGCTCCCGCCCACCACGGCCACTCGTCCTCCGCGCACTTCCCGCTCCCCTCCGTGGCTGCCGTCGCGTCCGGCCGGACCCGGTCACCAGCAGACAGCGAACGAGTATGTCACCGCCGTGTTCCGGTGCTGTCCCGGTCCCACACCGCCTCTGGCCTGGGGCGGGACGGTCGCGGTAGCGTGCTGCCCGGGCGGCGTCGGACCGCCTCGGCCGGTCGCCGGGTGGTGGGCCGGGCAGTGGGGGAAAGGGACTCGGATGCAGGCCGTGGTCAAGGGCAGCACCCTGCCGGTGCTGGAGATCGAACTCGCGGCGGGCGAGACGGTGGTGTCCGCCCACGGAGAGCTGTCGTGGATGTCGGCGAACATGCAGATGTCGCAGACCACGAACGCCGGTGGCGGGCGCGGCGGCCTGATGAACACCCTCAAGCGCGCGGTCGGCGGCGGCGGGATCTTCCTCACCCAGTACCAGGCGCAGGGCGGGCCGGGCCTGGTGGCCTTCGCCGCCAAGGTGCCGGGGCACATCGTGCCGGTGGACATCGCGCCCGGCCGCAACGTGCTGGTGCACCGGCACGGTTGGGTCTGCGGCACGCCCGGGGTCAGCCCGACGGTCGCGCTCCAGCAGTCGTTCCGGGGCGGCCTGTGGGGTGGCGAGGGGTTCGTGCTGCAGCGCCTGCAGGGCCAGGGCCGGGCCTGGATCGAGCTGTCCGGCGAACTCACCCAGTACACCCTCGGGCACGGCCAGACGATGCTGGTCCACCCCGGGCACGTGGGGATGTTCGACGAGAGCGTGCAGTTCACCATCACCCGGGTGCCCGGCATCGCCAACAAGATCTTCGGCGGTGACGGCTACCACCTGGTGGCGCTCACCGGCCCCGGCCAGATCTGGCTGCAGAGCATGCCGCTCTCCGGCCTGGCGCACGCCCTGGAGCCCTACCTGGCCCGGGACGGCGCCGTGGCCACGGCCGAGGGCGCGGGCATCGGCGGCATCGTCGGCGGGATGCTGCGCGGCTGACGGTCCGGCACGAGCAGGACGGCCCGCCCGGTCGAAGCCGGGCGGGCCGTCCTGCTCGTGGTCAGTGGAGTCAGGCCCGGCGGCCGGCCATCCAGACGTAGATCAGGATCCCGGCGAAGAGGAACAGCACGCCCTGGTAGACGGCCGCGTAGCCGGCCCCGGCGACCAGCCAGAGCGAGAAGCCGAAGGCGCCCAGGCCGAGGACGGCGTCCCGGACCAGCCGGCCGCGCGACACCCGGCCCTGCTCGCCGCGCACCAGCCAGTACAGCTGCGCGGCGGTGGAGAGCAGGTACGGCACCGTCGCGGTGAACGTGGTGAGCAGTACCAGGACGTTGAAGGCACTCGCGGCGCCGCAGGCGAAGTTGAGCACGGTCAGCAGCGAGGCCAGCGCGGCGCTGACCAGTACGCCGAAGACCGGCACCCCGCGGCGCTCGCCTGCGAACCGGGCCGGGAAGAGGCCGTCCTTCGCCGCGGCGTACGGCGCCTGGGCGGCCAGCAGGGTCCAGCCGTTGAGCGCGCCGGTCATCGACACCAGCGCGGCGACCGCGATCGCCGTGCCGCCCCAGGACCCGCCGAACATGGCGTCGACGGCGTCCGAGAAGGGCGCGGTGGAGTGCACCAGCTTGTCGTGCGCGACCGTGCCGAAGACGGCCAGCGTGCCGAGCAGGTAGACCACGGCGGCACCGGCCGTGCCGAGCACGCTGGCCCGGCCGACGTTGCGCTCCGGGTCGCGGACCTGGCCCGCGCCCATCGCGGCCGACTCCACGCCCAGGTAGCTGAAGAGCAGGATCGCCGCGGCCGCGGTCATCCCGCCGACCCAGCCGTGGCCGGTGGCGTCGAAGGGCCCCAGGTTGGCGGGCTTGAAGAAGCCCAGGCCGCCGATCGCGACGATCGCCAGCGGGATGAACTTCAGCACGGTGGAGATGAGTTGGACGATTCCCATGGACCGGGCGCCGGCCAGGTTGGCCAGCGCGGGCAGCCACTGGATGACCAGCGCCGCGACGATGGTGAGCCAGGTCGAGTGCTGGATCGGCACCAGCACGTCGAGGTAGCCGACCGCGGCCACCGCGAGCGCGGCGTTGCCGACCCAGGCGGTGATCCAGTAGGACCAGGCGGAGAGGAAGCCGGCGAAGTCCCCGAACGCCTCGCGCGCGTACACGTACGGGCCGCCGGTGCGCGGGTTGCGGCGCGCCAGCTGCCCGAAGACCAGGGCGAGCGCGATGGCGCCCACCGTCAGCACGGCGAAGGCGAGCAGGCTGACCGTGCCGTACGGCGCGACCGCGGCGGGGATCATGAAGATGCCGCCGCCGATGATGTTGCCCATGACCAGGGCGGTGGCGGTCGGCAGACCGAAGCGGCCGCCGGGGCGGGCTTGCGGGGTGGGTGTCTCCGGGGTGTCCGGCGGGCTGGGGGCGACTGCCTGCCGTGGTACGGCCGGAGTGGTCTGCATGGGGGTGGTGCGCCTTCCTGGTCTTGCTAGCGCTCGGTGGAGCGACTGTCAATACTCCCTTTCGTCGACGGTTTATGCAAAATCGTCAATATTTATTCGGTCAGTGGCGGGGTCGGACCGCAAGACTTCCGGTCGCCCGGCGGCCGGACCGGCACTCGTCCGGGTGACTCGGCCAGCAGCACCGCGACCCCGGTGATCCGGTCGGCCGCGAGGTCGGCGAGCGCGGCGTCGGCCCGCTCCAGCGGATAGCGGCGGACGTGCACCTGGGGGCGGGTGCGGGAGGCCTCGGCGAGGTAGGTGCGGCCGTCGGCGCGGGTGTTGGCGGTGACGCTGCGCAGCGTGCGCTCCTCGAAGAGGTGCCGCTGGTAGTTGAGCACCGGGATGTCGGTGAGGTGGATGCCGGCCACGGCCAGCGTGCCGCCACGGTCCAGCGCGGCCAGCGCCACCGGGACCAGGTCCCCGACCGGGGCGAACAGGATCGCCGCGTCCAGCGGCTCGGGCGGCGGGTCGTAGGAGTCGCCCGCCGAGGCGGCACCCAGCTCCAGGGCGAGCCGGCGGGCCTCCGCGGCCCGGGTGAGGACGTGCACGGTGGCGCCCCGGGCGAGCGCGAGCTGGGCGGTGAGGTGCGCGGAGGCGCCGAAGCCGTAGACGCCGAGCCGGCCGCCGGGTGGCAGCTGGGCCCGTTGCAGCGCCCGGTAGCCGATGATCCCGGCGCAGAGCAGCGGGGCCAGCTCCTCGTCGGGCGGGCCCTCGGGCAGCCGGTAGACGTACCGGGCGTCGGCGAGCAGGTGTCGGGCGTAACCGCCGTGCAGGTCCCAGCCGGTGTAGCGGGAGGCCGGGCAGAGGTTCTCCCGGCCGGTCCGGCAGTAGCCGCAGACGCCGCAGGTGCCCGCCAGCCAGGCCGCTCCGACCCGGTCGCCCGGCGTGAAGTCCCGGACCTCCGACCCGGTGTCCAGTACCCGGCCGACCACCTCGTGCCCGGGCGTGCAGGCCGGCACCCGGGGTGCCAGGTCGCCCTCGGCCAGGTGCAGGTCGGTGCGGCACACCCCGCAGGCGGACACCTCGACCAGCAGCTCCTGCGGTCCGGGGGCCGGCACCAGGCGGTGGAGCCGGCGCAGCGGGGACGAGGCGATCGGGCCGGGCCGCTCGACCACCCAGGCGGTGGTCTCCAGCGCGGCGGGTCGCGTGGTGGTCATGGTGGACTCCTCGGGGGTGGGCGGGCCACCCCTCCATGGTCCGCCGGTCCGCCGGGCCCGTCGCGGGCGATGATGGGACGAGGGGGGTGGACGTCTCCCGGGAGGCCGCCGTGAAACTCACCTTTCTCAGTCCGCTGTACGCCCGGCAGGGGCCGTTCGCCTGTACCTACCTGGACACCTCGAGCGAGTCCGGTGACCCGGAGCGGGCGATCGGGCTCCGGCTGCGGCAGGTGCGACAGGATCTGCTGGCGCAGGGCGTCGATCCCGCCACCAGGGGCGCGGTGACCCACCTGGTCGGCGCGGACCGCGACGTGCCCGGGCGGCACGGTCAGGCGATCTTCGCGGCCCGCGGGAAGCTCGCGCTGTTCGAGGAACTGCCCGCGGTGCCACCACGCGACACCACCCGGTTCACCATGCTGCCCGACGCGATGCCGCTGGCCCTCCAGCACGCCCCGGACATCCCGTACGTGGCCGTCGTGGTGCGCGAGGACGAGCCGGCCGTCGACATCCAGGCCGGGCGCTGGCCGACCACCCGGGTCGCGGCCGAGGAGTGGGCCCACCGCCCGCTCCCGCGGGGGGAGCGGCGGCCGGCCGCCGCCCGGATCGCCGGCGAACTGGCCGAACTGGCCGCCGAGAGCGGGGCGGAGGCCGTCGTGCTGGCCGGCGACCGCTCGGCGCGCGAGCTCATCCACCACCAACTCCCGCCAACGGTAAGCGACCTGGTCGTCGGGCTGGCGAGCCCGGGCCGGTCGGCCGAGCCCGGCCGCGCGTTGCTGGAGGACGAGCTGGACCAGCTGTTCCACGGCCGGCTGGCGGCCGCCGACCGGGCCCGCCTGGAGCGGTTCCTCGCCCAGCGGTCGGTCGGCCCCGGGCCGGCGGAGGGCCTCGCCGCCGTCGTCGACGCGCTGCGCGCCGGCCGGGCCGAGGCCCTGCTGGTCAACGACCCGATGGACCTCTCCCGGAAGCTCTGGGTGAGTCTGACTCCTCGTCAACTCGCGCTTTCTGCTGATGAGTTGCTGGCAAGAGGGGTGAAGTCCTGCTGGCCGGAGCCGGCCGACGCGGCGCTGATCCGCGCGGTGGTGGCCACCGGCGCGGACCTGGTCGTGGTCCCCCGGGAGGAGTTGCCCCTGACGGACGGGCTCGGCGTGCTGTTCCGCCCGCCCGGGGCCCCGGAGTGAGGCGGGCCACCGCCGACCACCGGAGCACCGGCCCGCCGCGGACCGGGCCGCGTGGAGCAACAGCAGGACCGCGCCGACCGTGGCGGTGAGCCGGGTCGCGTCCCAGGACACGGTTCAGGACCGCGCTCGCCGGGCCCCCGGCAGGTCCAGCAGCACGGTCAGGCCACCGCCCGGTGTCCGGTCCAGCTCGACCGCACCGCCGTTGGCGGTCACCAGCCGGTGCACGACGGCCAGGCCCAGCCCGCTGCCGCGGGCCTCCGGGTCGCCGAACCGGCGAAAGGCCGCCTCGCGAGCCCGGGCGGTCATGCCCGGGCCGTTGTCGGCCACCCGCAGCCGCACCGCCCCGGGCCCGGCCGCGTTGGGCGCCGGCGCCGACCCGACACTGACCCGGCCGCCCTCGGGAACCGCCTCCAGCGCGTTCGCCAGCAGATTGTCCAACACCTGTTCCAGGTCACCGGGGTTGAGGAAGACGGTGGCCTGCTCGGCGCAGACGTCGGCGAGTTCGACGTTCCGTTCGGCGGCGACCGGCTCCCAGGCCGCCACCCGCTCGGCGACCACCTCGGTCACCCGCACCGACTCCGGTTGCGGCACCGTGCTTTCGGCCGGGGCCACGGCGAGCAGCCCGTCCACCATCCGCGACAGCCGGGCGATCTCCTCCTGCGCGCCGGCCAGTTCGGCCGCCGTCTCGTCGTCGGTGTCGGCGGCCAGCAGGTCCAGCCGCAGCCGCAGCGCGGCCAGCGGGGTCCGCAACTGGTGCGAGACATCCGCGATCACGGTCCGGTGGCCGTGCAGCAGCGCCTCGGTCCGGGCGGCCATGGTGTTGAAGGTGGCGGCCAGCCGGCGCACCTCCTGCGGACCACACCCGGCCGGCGCCCGCACCTCCAGCGCGCCCTCGTCCAGCCGCTGCGCCGCCTCGTCGACCGCCCGCAGTGGGCTGCCGACCCAGCGCGCCAGCCGCACCGAGACCAGCGCCCCGGCGGCCAGCCCGCCGGCCCCGATCAGGGCGAGCCAGCTCCAGACGGCCGTGATCCGGTAGTTCGACGGGTCCGCGGACCGGACCAGCACCGCCGCGCCGACCGGCCGGTCGGTGTCCCCGACCGGCACTGCCACGGTCAGCTGCCGCCCGTGCTCAGCGGTTCGGGTCGCGACCCGGGCCAGCGAAGCACGAGCCAGGTCGGTGCCGGCGGTGCCCGTGGCGCCGTCGCACGGGGTGCTCGCGAGCACCCGCGGCGTCGCGTCGAACACCGCCGCGCAACCGCCGCCCGGCGGGAGCGGCGCAGCACCGCGCGGATCCGGGCCAGCAGCTCGGCCAGCCCGAACGGCTTGACCAGGTAGTCGTCCGCGCCGTCGTCGAGGGCGGCCACCCGGTCGCCCTCCTCGCCTCGGGCGGTCACCACGATGATCACCATGTCGGAGCGGTGGCGCAGCAGCCGGCAGACCTCCGCCCCGTCCATGTCGGGCAGCCCCAGGTCCAGCAGCACGACCGCCGGCGGCGGGGAGACGGGCAGTGCCGTCCGGCCGCTCGCCACGCACAGCGCCCGGTAGCCCGCCCGCTCCAGCCCGCGCACCAGGGAACAGGCGATCCCCGGGGTCGTCCTCCACCACGAGCACCCGCAGCGCGCCGTCTTCGCGTTCACTCTCCTGCACGGGCCCCAGCCCAGGCCGTGCCCGACCGACCCTCGCGAGGCGGTCGGCCGCCCGTTCGGGCGGCGCCGGGCGCGACGAGCCGGGTGCCGGCCCGTTTCACCGCCCGTCCCACGATCGCGGTCTCCACCCGGTGCACCCCGAGCGGGCCGAGCAGCTCGGTGGTGAACCGGTAGAGCTCCTCGTAGTCCACGCAGAAGACCGCGGCCATCAGGTTCGCCGGCCCACTGCAGGCCACCACCCCGTGCACCCGCGGATCCGCCGCCAGCACCCGCCCGGCCTCGGCCAGCCGCCCCGGCGGCACCTCCAGCCACAGGTTCGCGTCCACCGGCATGCCCAACAGCCGTGGATCGACCGTCGCGTGGGTGCGCAGCAGCCCGCCCGCGGCCAGCCGGTGCAGCCGGCGCCGGACGGTCGACTCCGGCGCGTCCGTCTCCGCCGCCAGCGCCGCCGCGGACAGCCGGGCGTCACCGGCCAGCCGGGCCAGCAGCCGCTGGTCCAGCTCGTCCGGCGGCGGCGGCGGGGTGCTCGGCGGCGCGGGTGCGAGCGCCGCCGCCTCCTGCTCGGTCAGCCAGCCGCCGCGCCACTGGCCGGCGTCCGCGAACAGGTGCAGCACCGAGTGCACGGTGGTCTCCACCACCGCGGTGGTGCCCGGCAGCTGACGGTGCAGCAGCCGGTCCCGCCCGTCGCGGTCGGTCAGCGCGACCGCGCTGACCTCCTCCCCGCCGAGCATGATGTCGACGAACGGGATGTCCGGGCGGGCCGCCAGCGCGTCCGCGATGGTCTCCACCCGCCCGCGCAGCACCCGCACCCGCAGCAGCAGCGCCCCCACCGCCTCGTCCGCCACCCGGTCCATCAGCACCACCTTCAGCACCCCGGTCTCCCGCAGCCGGGCGAGGCGCCGGGTGACCGTCCGCACCGAGACCCCCAGCACCTCGGCGAGCCGCCCCGGTTCGGCCCGCCCGTCCACCTGCAGCGCGCAGACCAGTCGGCGGTCCAACAGGTCCAGCAGTACGGCCGAATCCGCCGTCCCGATCCGCATGGTTGTCCGATCTCCGCCACAAGAGCGGCTCCCTCGACGTGAATCCCTCGCCGCACGGTACTCCTGTGCACGTCAGCACCGAACCAACGGAAGGACCGGGATCATCATGGAGACCACTCACGAGTCGTACGCCTGGGCGGGCGGGCAGGCCGAGCTGCTGGCCGGCGTCGTCGCGGCCGTCCGCGCGGCCGGCGACCACCTGAGCCGGCGGCAGAGCGACCAGCCGCTGGCCGCCCGCACCCGCGCGGAGGCGATGGCCGCCTTCGCGGCCCTCGACGGACCGGTCTCGGCCCTGCTTCGCGAACGGCTCTCCGCGCTGCGCCCCGAGGCGGGCTGGGTGACCGACGAGTTGGACACCGAGCTGCCGCGGAGCGGCGAGTGGTGGCTCTGCGACGCCACCGACGGCGCCGTGCAGTACCTGCTCGGGCTGCCGCACTGGGCGGTCACCGCGACCCTGCTGCGGGGCGGCGAGGCGGTGCTCGCGGTGGTGCACGCGCCCACCGTCGGCCACACCTTCAGCGCGGTGCGCGGCGCCGGCGCCCGGCTGAACGGGCGGCCGATCCGGCCTTCCGAGCGCGCGCTGTCGGCCGCCGTGGTCGCCCAGGGCCAGCCCCCGTCCGCCGCCGGCGACCCCGCCGCGCTGCGTCGCTTCGGGGCCTCGCTGCCACTGGTGATGGGTGCGGCCCTGGCGGTCCGCAACCTGGGGCCTGCCGCGCTGCAACTCGCCCAGGTCGGCTCGGGCCACCTGGACGCCTTCTGGGAGTACGGCCTGGACGCGGCCAACCTGCTGCCCGGCGCCCTGGTCGCCGCCGAGGCCGGCGCCCTGGTGACCGACCCGAGCGGTGCCCCCTGGACCCCGTCCGCGACCGGCTTCCTGGCCGCCGCGGCCGGCCGGCACGCCGAGTTGGTGGAGCTGCTGGCCCCGGTCGGCTGAGAGGATCACGCCCCCCGGCCAGCGCTCCCCGGGGGCGGTGCCCCGGCCGGCGCCGGCCAGGATGCGCGCGGCAGCGGGGTCGGCGGCCAGTACCCGCTCGAAGTCGTCCTTCGGCAGCACGGTGTTCCCCTCCAGACGGACTCCGCTCGGCGGGTTGTCGTAGTCGGCCGGGCGGTCGTCCCAGAAGTTGCCGAGGAAGGCGACGTTCTCCAGCGGCGGCGTCACCCGCAGCACGACCGGGGTGTCGCCGCGGAGGACGATGTTGTCCCGCACGGTCACCCAGGCGGCTCCGAAGTCGGTGTAGAGCCCGAAGTTGTACGAGGTGACGGTGTCGCGGATGACGTTGCCGCGGACCAGCGGCGCCGCTCGGACGGCCCCGCGCGCTGAGCCCCGGCGGCACCACCCCGGCCGCACTACCCCGACGGCGCCCGCGTGGCCGCCGGCAGCGCGGCCGGGCGTGGCAGGCCGGTGCCCAGCAGGACCAGCCAGGATCCCGCCAGCAGCAGGTGGATCCGCTGCGGGACGCCCTGCCAGCCCGGGTGGCCGAGCAACGGACCCACCGTGGCGATGGCGGACACCATGGCGGTCGGCAGTACCCAGCGACCCCAGCGGGCGACCGGCGGCAGGTAGCGCGCGGGGGCGGTCGACGCGCGGATCAGCAGGGCCATCGAGGCGAAGAGCATGAAGTGGACCAGCGCACTGGTCGCCGTGTGCCACGGGTGCACGGCCTCGCAGCCGCGTTCGATCGAGGGCGCGCAGCTCATCGGCAGCAGCACGTCGGCCACCGAGCAGGCGCCGAACCCCACCAGCGCCCACCACCCGAGCGCGGCGAGCCGACCCGGTGCCGTGCGCCGGGCGAGCAGCGCGCCCAGGATCACCGCGGTCGCGGTGCTGATCTCGATCGCGCCGAACAGCCCACGCAACGGCTGGTCCGCCGCGTACAGCTCGCTGACGTACGAGTGCCGCGGGTCCAGGCCGGTGGGCAGGAAGTACTCCAGGACCCAGTCGTTGTAGCTGACCCCGGCGACGCAGAGCAGCAGGGCGGCCGGCGTGAGGGGGAACCCGGACCGCCGGGACCTCCACACCGGAGTAGGGGACGGCTTCATGGGGCTCCTGAGGGTCCGTTGTCCACAGCGCACTTCGGTGCACCTTCCGGCTCACAGTGCCAGCGGCGGTGGCACGCCTCGCCGTGGCCACTCGAAGGAGTGACGGCGAGAGCGCCGGGAGGTCCTGTCGGCCTTCTCTACGGGGCAGCGCCCGGCCGCCGTCCCTGACGACGATCACTCCGGGCGATTCAGGGACTTTCGTCGTACCGGTTCGCGACCAAAGGCAGCGGTGCCGGCGGGACGCCTCCGGATAGCCTCGCCCGAATGGTGAGGACGGCGGAGGCGTGGACGGCGATCCGGGAGCGGGCGCTGCCCGGCCCCTGGGACAGGCGGGCCTGCCTGCGCGAGGGCGCGGCGGCACTCGGGATCGGTGTGCTGGGCGGTCTGATCGGACTGACCGACCAGGTCGGCCTGGCCGGCGCGCTCACCGTCGGCACGGCCGCCGCCCTGCTCCAGCTGCTCCGGCGCGGGCTGCCGCTGACCACGCTGCTGGTCGCCGCGGCCGCCGCCGGTGCCTTCGGCGGCATCGGCCCGGTCGTCCTGCTGGCCGCCTGGTCGGCCGGCTACCGGACGGAGCGGACCTGGCGGTTGGTCCTGGCCGGCCTCGGCACCTTCGGGCTGACCGTGCTGACCGCGCTCTTCCGCAACCTCGACCACCTGCCGGTCACCGGCGTCCTCACCCTCAACCTGGCCTTCTTCCTGCTGTCCGTCGTGCTGCCGGCCGTGCTCGGCCGCTACCGCGCACAGCGCCAGACCCTGCTCACCACCCTGCGGGAGCGCAACGAGCAGCTGCTGCGCGAGCGCGCCATGATCACCCACCAGGCCCGGCTGCGGGAGCGTCACCGGATCGCCCAGGACATGCACGACAGCCTCGGCCACCAGCTCGCGCTGATCGCCGTGCACACCGGCGCGCTGGAGGTGGACCGCACGCTGACCGACCGCCAGCGCGAAGGGGTGGCCGTGCTGCGGCAGAGCGCGGTGACCGCGATGCGTGAGCTGCGCGAGACGGTGGGTCTGCTGCGCGACGACAGCGCGGTCGGCCTGGCCGGGGCGAAGGGCGCGGTCGGACCGGAGCCGGGCGGGCTCAACGCGGCGTCGGCCGACACCGGGGTGGCCGGCGGTGTGGCGGCGATCGAACGGCTCACCGACGCCTCCCGGGCCGCCGGGACCGCCGTCGAGCTGACCCGCTCCGGCGACGTCCGCCCGCTGGCCGCCGCCACCGGCCACGCCGCGTACCGGATCGTCCAGGAGGCCCTCACCAACGCCCACAAGCACGCCCCGACCGCCCCGATCAGCGTCGCGCTGCGCTACGAGCCGGACGCGCTGCTGGTCGAGGTGGTCAACGCGCCGGCCGCGGAACCCGGGCCGGGACCGGTGGTCAGCGGCGGCCAGGGGCTGACCGGCCTGCGTGAGCGGGCCCGGCTGCTCGGCGGCATGGTGCACAGCGGCCCCACCCCGGACGGCGGCTTCCGGCTCGCCGGCGTGCTGCCGTACCAGGGGAGTGGCCGCCCGCCCGGCGACGACCCCGACCTCCCGCAGCCGCCGCCACCGCCCGTCCCGGCCCGGCGCAGCCCGGCGCTCGGCTGCGCGGTGGTGGTCGGCACGGTGGGGGTGGCCCTGCTGGTGCTGCTCGGCTTCGGCGGGTACACGCTGGTGCGGTCGATCGACGACGCGACGCTGGGACGTGGCGTGTACGACTCGCTGGAGGTGGGCCGGCCGGAGGCGGAGGTGCGAGCCCGGCTGCCGCGCGGCAGCGACTTCGTCACCAGCGGCTACCGCGACCAGGGGCCCGCGATCCCGGCCGGGGCCTCCTGCCGGTGGTACTCCTCGGAGCCCTTCGCCGGCGAGCCGGCCGACGGCGACTACGCGGACCGGCTCTGCTTCCGCGACGGCGTGCTGGTCGAAAAGGTGCACTATCGTGCCTAGGGCCTGTCTGACAATTCGCGTCGGATCAGCGCCCGGCGCTCGGACTGTCAGACAGGCTCCGGTGCATCCGTACGAAAGCACAGCCAGGAGGCCGAGCAGTGATCCGAGTCCTCGTCGCCGACGACGAGCCGCTGATCCGCGCCGGGATCCGGCTCATCCTCACCTCGGCCGACGACATCGACGTGGTGGCCGAGGCCGCCAACGGCCGGGAGGCGCTCGACCTGGCCCGGGTGCACGCGGTGGACGTGGTGCTGCTGGACATCCAGATGCCGGTGCTGGACGGCCTGGCGGCGCTCGTCGAGCTGCCGCGGGTGGTCCCCGGCGCGCGGGCGCTGATCCTGACCACCTTCGGCGAGCGGGAGAACGTGCTGCGCGCGGTCACCGCGGGCGGGGCGGGCTTCCTGCTCAAGGACAGCGCGCCCGGCGAGCTGATCCAGGCGGTCCGGGCGGCGGCCGAGGGCCACGCCTTCCTGTCGCCCGCCGCGACCCGGCACGTCGTGGACAGCCTCGCGGCCGGTCCGGCCACCGGCCGCGGCGAGCAGGCCAGGCGGCGGCTGGCCGCGCTCACGGGCCGCGAGCGCGAGGTCCTCGACCTGCTCGGCGAGGGTCTCTCCAACGCCGACGTGGGCGGCCGGCTGCACATGAGCGAGGGCACGGTGAAGACCTACGTGAGCCGGATCCTGGCCAAGCTGGAGTGCGAGAACCGGGTGCAGGCCGCACTGCTGGCCCGCGACGCGGAGTTCTGACCCCGCCGGCGGTCAGAACTCCGCGGGGGGCTCCTCCGGATGGGCCGCCCGACGCCGGTGCTCCGCCGCCGCGTCCACCCCGTGGCCGGCCAGTGCCCCGCCGTAGACGCAGTACCCGACGCCGATCAGCCAGGACTGGACGATCAGGACCGTGCCCACCGGCCCGTAGGTGACGGCGTCGGAGACGATCAGCGGCGCGAACACCAGCTCGGAGAAGAACCGCAGGCCGGCCAGGGCCAGCACGGTGGCCAACGCGCCGGGCAGTATCCGGTGCCACGGGATGCGCGAGCCGAGCAGGAACCGTTGCAGCCACCAGAACAGCAGCACGCCGCCGATCAACGCGGCGAACGCGCGCAGGGCGGGCTGCACGGGGGTGTGCTCCCAGGGCAGGCCGCTCCAGGCGACCACCAGGATGTACCCGATCACCCCGGCCAGCGCGATCGCCTGGCGCCAGACGGTGTGCCAGGGACCGGCCCGCAGCTGCCAGATCCGCTCGTAGGCGTTCTGTACGGCGGCGATCAGCGAGAGACCGAAGACCGCGAGCACCGCCAGGCTGAAGCCGGTGGTGGTGCTGACGATCTCGTGCCGGGAGGCGAACAGCTGGCGCACCGCCCGGGCGGAGTTCTTGGGCAGGCCCAGGCCGTCGGCGATCCAGTCGGCGATGCCGCCGCCGCGGGCGGGCGAGGCGGCGGCGATCACGACCAGCAGGGGGATCAGCGTGACGAAGCAGAGCGCGGCGAACGCCATCGACCGGTGCAGCAGTTCGATTTCCCGGCCCCGGCGCCAGACCGTCTCGCCGGCGGACCGGACATGCTGCCAAGCGGTCTTCGAAAGGGTGGCGAGGCTCACCCTGGTCACCTCCTGCTCCGTCGTGCGGATCCGTTGCCCTGATCGCCGTCCCGGCCCCCGCCCGGCGGGGCCGCTCGCCCGGACACCGCCCCGCCGCTCCTCGGGGCAGCATAGGCACCGGCGGGCCCCGAGGGCGGAACGCCACCGCCAGAGGTTCTCCTGAGGTACGGCCGGGCCGGCCCGTGAGAAGCTGTTCACACCGAACCTATCCACGGGGGTACGTGATGGACGGTCACAGCGGCGGCGGCTTCGGTGGCGGCCACCACGGCGGCGACTACGGCGGCCACCACGGCCATCACGGTGGCCATCACCACCAGGACCAGGCCGGCGACGGCGGCTCCGGCTGGACCCTCGGCTGCGGCGGTCGGGTCGGCGGTGGGTCCCGGCTCGGTCTGCTGCTCCTGGCCCTCTTCGTGGGGTTGTTCCTGACGATCGCCCTGCTGGTCCGGTGATCCCGCACCTGATGCCCTGACTCGCCGCCACTTGGGGCCAGTTGGGCGTCCGCGGGGCTGAGGGCGCGGGGCTGGCGGGCCGGGAGTCGTAACTCTCCTGCCGGTCACGCAGGTTGCTCCAAGGGCGAGCACCGCACGCGAGTGACCGGTCCACCACCCCGGTGCGGTCGGCGAGTTGAGCACGGCCGGGACGAGCTGCCCGCCCCCCGTCGCGCGGCCGGGGAGGTGCGCGCCCGGTCGCCGGCTCGGTGGCCCAAGCCGGGACCCCCGCCCGCCCGGCAGCCGTAGCGACCGGCGACCGGTCAGCGGCGCCTGCCGGCCGACCCGCCGATCGCCTCGAAGACCTCGCTCATCGCCGCCAGGCTGTGCCCGCTCACGAACGCGTCGCAGTGCGGCAGCGCAGCCGCGATCCCGCCGGCGAGCGGGGCGTAACCGGGCGCGGCCTTGCGCGGGTTGACCCAGACCACCCGGTGTGCGAGCCGGCCCAGCCGGGCGGTCTCCCGGCCCACGGCCGCCGGGTCCGCGCCCTCCCAGCCGTCGGAGAAGATCACCACCACCGCCCCCCGGGCCATCCCGCGCCGCCCGTACCGGTTGGTGAACTCCGCCAGCGAGCGGCCGATCAGGGTGCCGCCGGACCAGTCCGGCGCGGTCCGCCCGGCCCGGCGCAGCGCCGCGTCCGGGGCCGTGTGCCGCAACACGGGCGTCAGCCGGGTGAGTCGGGTGGCGAAGACGAAGATCTCTGTGCCCCCCTTCCGCAGCCTTCGGCCGGGGAGGTCGCCACCGCCCGGCCGTGAACAGAGCCGGGCGAAGAACCGCAGGTAGACCCGGGTGTACGGCTCCATCGAGCCGGAGATGTCGCACAGCAGCACCAGCGGCCGGCACCGCAGCCGGCCGTGCGAGCGGGCCAGCCGGACGGTCTCCCCGCCGGTGCGCAGGCTGCGCCGCAGGCTCCGGCGCAGGTCGATGCGACGGCCCCCGGGGTCGGCCTCGCGGCGGCGGGTGCGGCGCAGCGGAACGCTGATCACCAGGGTGTCGAGCAGCCGGTCCAGCTCGGCCAGCTCGCCGGGCCCGAAGCTGCCGAAGTCCCGGTGGGCGAGGACCTCGGCGCTGCTGCCGGCCAGCCGCCGGGTGCCGGTGCCGCTCGGTCGCTCGCCCGGCTCGTCCACGGTCTCCGGCCGCGCGCCGCCGCTCGGCCGCGGCGGGGTGGACGACCGCGAGGACGACCGCGAGGACGACGGGGAGGTGGCCGGGGGCGCGCCCGGGCTCGGTGCCAGGCCGGGCAGCGGTGGGTTGTCGGGGGAGCCCCGGCGGTCGGCCGGGTCGGCCGCGCCGCCGAAGACCAGGCCGAAGACCCGGTCGAACGGCTCGATCTGCTCCCGGCCGGTGACGAAGGCCAGCCGGGCGGCCCAGTACAGCGTCGCCAGATCCACCGGTGGCAGCAGCCGCAGCGCGTCGAGGAAACGCGCCGAGCGTTCGGGGGTGACCGGCACGCCCGCCCGGTGCAGCGCAGCGCCGAACCGGGCGGCGAACGCGGGCCGGTCGAAGGACGGCGGCGGGGACGGCTCGGACATCGGCGGTTCAGTCCTCGGGCTTCCCGACCAGCCAGGCCAGGCCGCGGTCCCGGACCAGGTCGTGGTCCTCCCGGTACTTCACCAGGACGCCGAGGGTCTGGTCCGCGGCCTCGGGGTCCAGTCGCTCCACCCCGAGCAGGGTGAGCGCCGACACCCAGTCGATGCTCTCGGCGATCCCGGGCGGCTTCTGGACCTCCAGCGTCCGCAGCCGCCGCACGGCGGCCGCCACCTCGGCCGCCAGCGAGGGCGCCGTGCCGGGGACCCGGCGGCGCACGATCTCCACCACCCGCTCGGTGTCGGGGTAGTCGATCCAGTGGTAGAGGCAGCGACGCTTGAGCGCGTCGTGCAGGTCCCGGGTCCGGTTGGAGGTGAGCACGACCACCGGCGCCACGGCGGCGCGGACCGTCCCCAGCTCGGGGATGGTGACGCTGGCCTCCGCCAGCACCTCCAGCAGGAAGGCCTCGAAGTCGTCGTCGGCCCGGTCGATCTCGTCGATCAGCAGCACCGCGGGGGCCGGCCCCGGATGGGTCAGCGCGGCCAGCACCGGGCGACGCAGCAGGAAGTCGTCGGAGAAGAGGTCGGCCTCGGCCAGCGTCACCCCACGGCTCTCGGCGAGCCGGATGCTGAGCAGCTGGCGGGGGTAGTTCCACTCGTACAGCGCTTCCGCCGCGTCCAGCCCGTCGTAGCACTGCAGCCGGATCAGCGGGCTGCCGAGCACGGTGGCCAGGGCCCGGGCCGCCTCGGTCTTGCCGACGCCCGGTTCTCCCTCCAGCAGCAGCGGTTGGGGCAGCCGCAGCGCGAGGTAGAGCGCGGTGGTCAGGCCGGTGTCGGTGAGGTAGCCGGTGGTGTCCAGGGCCGCGTGCAGGGTCCGCGGATCCGGCGCGGCCCGGACGACGGCCGCACGGGCGGCCTCCGCCGCTTCGACCCGGACGTCCTCGGTCACGACGCTCCCTCGGCCTTCGGCCGGGGGTACCCTCCCCCAGCCTTCGGCCGGGGGTACCCCCAAGGCGACGCCGGCGCGACGCGGGGCGCCGCCGCCTCGAAGCGGTCGCGGCAGCCGGTGGAGCAGAACCAGTGCCGGTGGCCGCCGGCGTCGGAGGACGGGGTGTCCGGCACGATCGCCACGGCCATCCCGCACACGGGGTCGAGGGCCGTGGCCGGCTCGACGGATCCGACCGGTCGCGCGGCGACCCCGCCGTGCACCGCGACGGCGTGCCGCGAGGCCACCAGTTCGGCCAGGATCGACACCGCGATCTCCCCGGGCGTCCGGGCGCCGATCCACAGGCCGGCCGGCGTGTGGACGCGGGCCCGCTCCTCGTCCGTGAGGCGCAGGCCGGCCAGCACCGCGGCGCCGCGGCGCCGGCTGGCCACCAGCGCCACGTACGGCACCTTGGCCCGCGTGGCGACGGTCAGCACCGGCTCCTCGTGCCGCCCGTGCGAGGCGACCACGACCGCCGCGACCTCGGCCAGCCCCTCCGGCGCGACCTCCTCGGGGGCGACGGCGCGGACGTCGTAGCCGAGCCCGCCGCCCAGCGCGACCAATGCCCGGCCGATGGGCGTGTCACCGAGCACCAGGACCACCGGCGCGGGCCGCCGCGGCTCCAGGAAGATCTCCAACTCCCCACCGGACAGGCAGGGGTTGGCCACCAGCAGGGTCCCGTCCCCGCCCCCCGACGCCCGCGCTTCCGGCGCGTCGGGAGAGATCCGCAGCAGCAGCGACTCCCCGCTGCGCAGCACCCGCAGCGCCTGCAGCCGGACCGTCGACTCGGCGCAGACCCCGCCGACGAAGCCCTCGATCCGGCCGTCCTCCAGCACCAGCGCGAGATCCCCGGGGTGCGCGCTGGTCGGATGCAGCGCGCGCACCACGGTGGCCTTGACGAAGGGCACCTGAGCCGCGCTCAGGTCGGCCATCCGCTGCTCCAGCGCGGTGTGCTCGCTCACTGCGGTGCCTCCACACCTCCGTGCATCGCCTGCCAGACCCGTCCGGGGGTGAGCGGCATGTCGGCGTGCCGGACCCCGATGGCATCCAGCACCGCGTTGACCACCGCGGCGGGCGAGCCGACCGTCGCGGACTCGCCGATGCCCTTGGCGCCGATCGGGTGGTGCGGCGAGGGCGTGACGGTGTGGTCCAGCTCCCAGGCGGGCACCTCCAGCGCGGTGGGCAGCAGGTAGTCCATGAAGGATCCGGAGAGGCAGTTGCCGTCCTCGTCGAAGCTGATGATCTCCATCAGCGCCATGCCGACCCCGTCGGCGAGGCCGCCGTGCACCTGCCCCTCGATGATCATCGGATTGATCCGGGTGCCGCAGTCGTCGACCGCGATGAACCGGCGCACCTTGACCTCGCCGGTGCCCGGGTCGACGTCGACCACGCAGACGTACGCCCCGTACGGGTAGGTGAGGTTGGGCGGGTTGTAGACCGTGGTGGCCTCCAGGTGGCCCTCCACGCCCTCGGGCAGCTGCAGCGAGCCGTGCGCGGCGAGCGCGATCTCCTGGATGGTCCTCGCCGCGGTGGGGTCGCCCCTGACGAACCAGCGGCCCTTCTCCCACTCCAGGTCGTCCGGGGCCACCTCCAGCATGGCACCCGCGATCAGCCGCGCCTTGTCCCGGACCTTGCGGGCCACCACCGCCGCCGCGGCGCCGGAGACCGGCGTCGAGCGGCTGCCGTAGGTTCCGAGCCCGAACGGCGTCTGGTCGGTGTCGCCGTGCACCACCTCGATGTCCTCCGGCGGGATGCCCAGCTCCTCGGCGACGATCTGGGCGAAGGTCGTCTCGTGGCCCTGCCCCTGGGTCTGCACGCTCAGCCGCACCACCGCCTTGCCGGTCGGATGGACCCGCAGTTCGCAGCCGTCGGCCATGCCCAGGCCGAGGATGTCCATCTGCTCGCGCGGCCCGGCACCGACCGTCTCGGTGAAGAACGACAGCCCGACGCCCATGAGTTCGCCGCGGGCCCGCCGCTCGGCCTGCTCGCGCCGCAGCGCCTCGTACCCGGCCAGGTCCAGCGCCTTGCGCAGGCAGGTCGGGTAGTCGCCGGAGTCGTACTCCCAGCCGGTCTTGTTCAGGTACGGGAACTGCTCCGGGCGAAGCAGGTTCCTCATCCTCAACTCGGCTGGGTCCATGGCCAGTTCGTCGGCCAGGCAGTCCACCATCCGCTCGATCAGGTAGACCGCCTCGGTGACCCGGAACGAGCAGGCGTACGCGACCCCGCCGGGCGCCTTGTTGGTGTAGACGCCGGTGACCCCGCAGTGCGCGGCCTCGATGTCGTAGGAGCCGGTGAAGATGTGGAAGAAGCCGGCCGGGTACCTGGTGGGCTGGGCGGTCCCGTTGAACGCGCCGTGGTCGGCCAGCACCTTGACCCGGACGGCGAGGATCCGGCCGTCCGCGGTCGCGGCGATCTCGCCGTGCATGTGGTAGTCGCGGGCGAAGGAGGTGCTCATCAGGTTCTCGGAGCGGTCCTCCACCCACTTCACCGGCTTCCCGGTGAGGATCGAGCCCACCACCGCGCAGACGTAGCCCGGGTAGATGCCGACCTTGTTGCCGAAGCCGCCGCCGATGTCCGGCGAGATCACCCGGATCTTGTGCTCCGGCAACCCCGCGACCATCGCGTACAGGGTGCGGTGGGCGTGCGGCGCCTGGGTGGTGGACCAGAGCGTGAGCTTGCCGTCGACCGGGTCCAGGTCCGCGACGCAGCCGCAGGTCTCCAGCGGCGCGGGGTGCACCCGCGGGTAGAGCATGTCCTGCGCGACCACCACTTCGGCCCGGGAGAAGGCCGCGTTGGTGGCCTCCTCGTCGCCCGCCTCCCAGTCGAAGATGTGGTTGTCGGTGCGGCCCTCCTGGTCGTCCCGGATCACCGGGGCGTCGGTGTCCAGCGCGTGCCGGGCGTTGATCACCGGCGGCAGGGGCTCGTACTCGACGTCGATCAGCTCGATCGCGTCGCGCGCCGCGTAGTGGTCGTCGGCCACCACGAAGGCCACCTCCTGGCCCTGGAAGCGCACCTTGTCGGTGGCCAGCACGGCCTGGGTGTCCATCGACAGGGTCGGCATCCAGGCCAGGCCGAGCCCCTCCAGGGTCGCGCCGGTGATCACCGCGCGGACCTTCGGGTGCGACTCGGCGGCCGAGGTGTCGATCGAGACGATCCGGGCGTGCGCGAGCGGGCTGCGCAGCACGGCGCCGTGCAGCATCCCGGGCAGCCGCACGTCGTCGACGTAGTGGCCCTTGCCGCGGACGAACCGCGGATCCTCCTTGCGCTTCAACCGCCCGTAGCCGATGGGGCGTTCGGCCTCGGCCCGGTCAACGTCCGGCGCGGTCCGCCGAACGGTGCTCACGGTGTGCTCCCCGCGGCCTGGGTGGTGCCGGCCGGCTTCGGGTGGCGGGCGGCCCACTGGACGGCCCGGACAATGTTCAAGTAGCCGGTGCATCGGCAGAGTTGACCGGAGATCGCCTCGCGGATCCGCTGCTCCGACGGGTCGGGATCGCGGTCCAGTAGCGCGCGGGCGGTCAGCAGCATGCCCGGTGTGCAGAAGCCGCACTGCAGCCCGTGCTGCTCGATGAACCCCTGCTGGACCGGGTCGAGGCCGTCGGCCGTCTCCAGGCTCTCCACGGTGCGTACCTGGTGGCCGTCCGCCATGGCGGCCAGCACGGTGCAGCTCTTGACCGGCTCGTCGTCGAAGAGCACCACGCAGGTGCCGCAGTTGCTGGTGTCGCAACCCCAGTGGGTGCCGGTCAGGCCGAGGTCGTCACGGAGGAAGCGCACCAGCAGGTGCCGGGCCTCCACCTCGGCGGTCCGGTCCTCGCCGTTGACGTTGATGGTGACCTGCATCGTCAGCCGTCCTCTCCAACTGCCGCGGCGGCCCGCTCGGCGGCCCTGGTCAGCGCCCGCAGGGTGAGCTCGCCGGCCAGGTGCCGCTTGTACGCCTCGGTGCCCCGGGTGTCGGTGAGCGGATCGCAGTCCTCGGCGGCGATCCGGCCGGCCTCGGCGAAGGCCGGCTCGGACGGCTCCCGGCCGAGTAGCGCCTGCTCGGCCCGTCGGTAGCCGACCATCGACGTGCTGACCGCGGCGAGCCCGATGCCCGCCCAGCCGATCCGGCCGCCGTCGTCCAGTGCGAGCGCGGCGCCCGCCGCCGCCACGGCCCAGTCCCCGGCCTTGCGCTCGACCTTGCGGTAGGCGCTGCCGGCGTTCGCCCGGATCGGCACCCGGACCTCCACCAGCATCTCGCCGGCCCCCACCACGGTCTCGTACGGGCCGCGGTAGAACTCGTCCATCGGCACCGCGCGCCGCCCGCCCCGGCCGAGCACCACGGCGAGCGCGCGCACCGCGGCGCAGACCGCGGCGAGGTCCTCCGCCGGGTCGGCCTGGCAGAGCGAGCCGCCGATGGTGCCGCGGTTGCGGACCGGAGGGTCGGCGATCACCCGTTCGGCGTCGTGGAAGATCGGGAAGTGCCGGCCGACCAGCTCGGACTCCAGCAGGTCGCGGTGCCGGGTCAGCGCGCCGATCCGCAGCTCGCCGCCCTCCAGCCGCAGGTAGTCCAGCTCGTGCAGGTCGTTGATGTCGATCAACAACTCGGGCCGGGCCAGCCGCAGCTTCATCATCGGCAGCAGGCTGTGTCCGCCGGCGATGACCCGGGCCTCCTCCCCGAACCGCTCCAGCAGCGCGAGCGCGTCCTCCACGCTCTCGGCGCGCCGGTACTCGAATGACGCGGGAACCTGCACGGCGGCCTCCTGAAGGATCGCGGCCCGCTGTCGGTGCCGGGCGGTACCGAGGCACGAGCGCACTGTCGCCCCGGTGGTCGCCCGGGTCAACGGCGACTGAAGGGAATGGTTAAGAGCCGCCCGCCGCTGATCGGAGTGGACCCGTGACCGCAGGAGGCGGTGGCGATGACCCTCACGCAACTCAAGGCCTTCGTGGCGGTGGCGCGACTCGGCTCGGTCAAGGCGGCGGCGCTGTCGCTGCGGGTCAGTGAGCCCGCGGTCTCCGGCGCGATCGGTGCGCTCCGCCGGGAGCTGGGCGACCCGCTCTTCGTCCGGGCCAGGGGAGGGATCGCCCTGACGCCGGGCGGGCGGCGGCTGGCGGCGGGCGCGGCGGAGATCGTCGAGCTGGCCGAGGAGACCCGCCGGCGGGTCCGCGAGGCCGGGGCGGAGACCTCCTACCTGCGGGTGGCCGCCACCGAGCCGAGCGCCGAGCAGATCGTCCCACCGCTGCTGGAGGCCTTCGTCCGCCGGCAGCCGGACGTGGACACCACCACGCTCGCGGTGCCCTCGGCCGTCCTCACCGAGCTGCTGCTGGACCGGCGGGCCGACGTCGCGATCGGTCCCGCGAGCGCCGAACCGAACGGCGGCCCGGGGGCGAACGGCGGCTCGGAGGCGGTCGAGCACATCCCGTTCCTGCGCGTCCAGCTGGTGGTGGTGGCCTCGCCGCAGCACGCCGGCCCCGGGCTGGACCGGCTGGCCGGTGGCCGGCTGCACCTGCCGGTCGGCCGGCTGTCCCGGGAACGCTGGCTGCTCGGCCCGGGCGAACTCGACCCCGGCACGCCCGGCGGTGCCTTCCTGACCCGGCACGGCGTCGGCGCCGCCGCCGCGTCGATCTTCCCCAGCGCCACCGCGGCGCTGAACGCCGCCGCGGCCGGGGACGGGCTCTCCATCGCGCCGCTCTACCTGGTCCGCGACCAGCTGCGGCACGGTACGCTCACCGTGCTGGACATCCCCGGCACCCCGGTCAACGGCGTGCTGCGGGCCAGCGCGCTGCGTGGCGAGCGACGCTCGCCGACCGCGTCCGCGCTCTGCCGGTTCGTGACCACGCCGGCCGCCGTGCAGGGTCTGCTGACCGGGACGGCCGGCGTGCCGGTCGGCCACTTCCGGCCTACCGTGCACGTGAGCCTGTGGAGCTGACCGGCCCGCCATCTGCCGGTCGGTCTTAAGCGATCGGTGAAGTTCCCGTTGACGATCAACGACGGTGCGCCGATGGTGGGCTCAGCTGCGATCCGGGGCGCTGATCCGCGTTCCGGGGCGAGGAGGCTCGTCCGGATGGACTTCACCCACGAGTTCCGCGTGAGCCTGCCGGTGGAACCGGCCTGGGAGCTCTTCACCGATCTCGAACGGCTGGCGCCCTGCATGCCGGGGGCGGAGCTGACCGAGGTCGAGGGGGAGCGCTTCCACGGGACCGTCAAGGTCAGGGTCGGGCCGGTCACGGTCCAGTACAAGGGCGTCGCCTCCTTCGAGGAGCGCGACGAGGCGGCGCGCACGGTGCGGGTCAAGGCCGCCGGTCGGGAGACCCGCGGCCAGGGCAACGCCGACGCGCACATCACCGCGCGGCTCGCGCCGGACGGCGACGGCACCCGGGTGACGGTGGGGACCCGGCTCAGCGTCACCGGGAAGGCGGCCCAGTTCGGCAAGGGGGTCGTCGAGGACGTCAGCGGGAAGCTGCTGGGCCAGTTCGTCGACTGCCTGGAGCAGCGGCTGGCCGCGGAACGCGGGCCGGTGGCCCGGAGGGCCGAGGAAGCGCCCGGGACCGAGAGCGGGGTACCGGCGGCGGTGGTGCCGCCGGCCGTCCCGGCCGACCAGGAGCCGCTGGACCTGCTCGGCGCCGCCCGTGGCGCGCTGCTCCGCCGGCTCGTTCCGGTGGCCGCCGGCGCGCTCCTGGCGCTCGGCCTCGCGTGCTGGCTGCGCCGCCGGGGGCGCCCCGGCTGCGGCGCCCGCGGGGGACGTCGTGCGTGACGTGCTGGCGGAGGTGTATCCGTGGTACCGGGCGGGCGAGAGCTTCGGACTCGCCACCGTGGTCCGCACCTTCCGCAGCGCGCCGCGCCCGCCCGGGGCGGCGATGGCGGTGTCGGAGTCCGGCGTCGTGGTCGGCAGCGTGTCGGGCGGCTGCGTCGAGGGGGACGTGTACGAGGAGGCGCGGGCGGCCCGGAGCACCGGCCGCCCGGTGCTGCGCAGGTACGGAGTGAGCGACGAGGCCGCTTTCGAGGTCGGGCTGACCTGCGGCGGTGTCCTGGAGGTCTTCGTCGAGCCGGTCTCCCGCCGGACCTTCCCCGAACTCCCGGACGTGATGGCCTCGTTGGCGGCGGACGAGCCGGTCGCGGTGGCCACCGCGGTGGCCGGCCCGGCGTCCGGCCCGGGCACGCCCGGCCGCCGGCTGGTGGTCTGGCCGGACCGCGTCGCCGGCACCCTGGGGTCGGCCGCCCTGGACAGCGCGGTCACCGTCGACGTGCGCGGCCTGCTCGACCACGGCACCACCACAACGCGCCGCTACGGCACGGCCGGTGAGCGCCGGGGTGAGGAAGTCACGGTGTTCGTCGGGTCGTTCGTTCCGCCGCCGAGGATGCTGGTCTTCGGCGCGATCGACTTCGCGGCGTCCGTCGCCGAGTTGGGGGCGTTCCTCGGCTACCGGGTCACGGTCTGCGACGCCCGCCCGGTGTTCGCCACCGCCGCGCGCTTCCCGCATGCCGACGAGGTCGTGGTGCGCTGGCCGCACGACTACCTGGCCGAGGAGGCGGCGGCGGGCCGGCTCGACGATCGCACGGTGGTGACCGTGCTGACCCACGACCCCAAGTTCGACGTGCCGTTGCTGACCACCGCGCTGCGGCTGCCGCAGCTCGCCTACGTCGGCGCGCTCGGCTCCCGCCGCACCCATCGCGACCGGCTCGCCCGGCTGCGCGAAGCCGGCCTGGGCGAGGAGGAGTTGGCGCGGCTCGCCGCCCCCGCCGGCCTCGACCTCGGTGCCCGCACCCCGGCGGAGACCGCGGTCTCCATCGCCGCCGAGATCATCGCCGCCCGCTGGGGCGGCACCGGCCACCGGCTGACTCGGACCGAGGGCCCGATCCACACGCCCACCGCCCCCGGTGAACGCCCTCCGATCCGCATCGCCACCGGGTAGCCGTCCCCCGGCGGTGGATCGGTCCGGCTCGCGCCGCCCGTGCCACCGGTTTCGAGGCCCGGGTGGGTCCGGCCGAGCGGTTGGAGCTGACCGAGCGTCCGGAGGACGAGGTGACCATGCGGGTGTGCGCCGCGGCCGGCCGGACCCTGAGGGCCTGGGCCGCCACCGCGACCGACGGCACGGCCGGGGAGATCGCCCGCGCCGTCGTCGACGCGATCCTCGACTTCACGATCGGCGGCGAGGACCACGTGCCGCCGCTGCTCGCCGCGCTGCGCGCCAACGCGCTCGCCGCCGGTGCACCAGGGTGGGCGGGACGGCGCCGACCAGGCCGGCCGCCGTGGGGCCGGTCAGCATTCCCCCGGCGGCGGGGGCGTCGCGGGGCTGGTCGGCACCGCTCCGGTGGCCCGGGCGCCGATCCCGGGCTGAGCGAAGGTGGCGGGCAGCGGGAGCGTCTTCCAGTGCGTGACCGGCCAGGCGACCACGATCGCCCGTCCGATCACCTTGCTGTCCGGCACCGCGCCGCCGCCCGGCTCGTCCATGTGGTAGCGGGAGTCGCACGAGTCGTTGCGGTGGTCGCCCATCACCCAGATCGAGTTGGCGGGCACCGTGAGCGGCCCGAAGTTCCGGTCGCCGCACGGCGTCGCGCCGGGGTAGAGGTAGGGCTCGTTCAACGGCTTGCCGTTGACGTACACCGGCCCGGTGCCATGACAGCTGATGGTGTCGCCGCCGACCGCGATGACCCGCTTGATCAGGTCCTTCTCGTTGGGTGACGGCATCAGGCCGATCCAGCCGAGCGCGTCCTGCAGGCCGCGCACCAGGCTGTCGCCGCTCGGCTGTTCGCCGGGCTCCCCGCTGAGCCAGTCGCTCGGGTCGTGGAAGACGACGACCTCGCCGCGCGAGGGCTCGGCGCCGAAGGTCGGGGTCAGCTTGTCGACCAGCACCCGGTCGCCGATCCGCAGGGTGTTCATCATCGACCCGGAGGGGATGACGAAGGCCTGCACCAGGAAGGTCTTGATCACCAGCGCCAGGACCAGGGCGATCGCGACGAGGATCGGCAGCTCCTGCCAGAACGGGCGCCGCCGCCCGCGCTCACCTCGCTCCTTGGGTCCGTCCAGTCCCGGGCGGCCGCCGCCCAGCACGTCCCCCACGCCCGAATCCCCCACCGTTCCTCCTGGTTCACGGCCGACGGCGCGCGTCCACGCACCCGTGTCGCGGCCATCATCGCGTCGGCGGGCTGTGGTCCGCGTAAGGGGCAAGTCATCGCTAATGAAAGTCGTTTTCATTTAGTGTAGGGTGGCCCCGGTCGACGAGAGAGCCGAGGAGGGGTCCGTGTTCGAGCAGATCAGGCTGCCGGTGGTGCTGGTGTCCGGCTTGCATCAGGTCGAACGTCGGCGGGTGGTGGGGGAGTTGCTGGCCGGTTGCATCGACGCCGTGGTGCTCCACCACGAGCTGTGGGACGCCGCCGGCGGCCTGGTCACCCGTCGGGTCCACGACGCCGAGGGGGAGTTCGCGCCCACCGTGCTGCACTCGGCCACCGGCTGTGCCGGGTGCACCGTGCGCGAGGACCTGCTGCCCGAGCTGCTGGCGATCGCCGACGCCGGTCAGTACGGGCTAGTCGTGGTCGAGTTGTGGGGCGGCGGCGATCCGCACCCGCTGGTCGAGTTGATCGCCGGGGGCGTGGTCGGCGGGCGCCGGGTGGCCGAGTCGATCGAGCTGGCCGGGGTGGTCACCGCGGTCGACCCGCTCCGGGTGATCGGTGAACTCTCGGTGCCGGAGACCTTGGTGGCGTGTCATCCGGGTGGCTGCGTCCGGGACACCCGGACCCGGGCCGAGGCGTTGGCTCACCAGATCGAGTACGCCACCGTCTTGGCCGTGCCGCGCGCGCCGCTGGGTCGCCCCACCGGTGACGACTCGGAGTTCCGGGCCGGGATCGCCATGCTCCGCCAACTCCACTCCACCGCACGGCTGGTGACCATCGGCGGCGGTGCGCTGATCCGGGCCGCGCTGGCCGGCTTCGACCTCGGCGCGGCCCGCCATCGGGTCAACCCGGCACTGGCCGCGTTGCCGAAGGAGCGCCACGAGGCGGGCGTCAGCACCCTGGTCTGGCAGCGGCGGCGCCCGCTGCATCCGCAACGGCTGCACCGCGCACTGGAGGTGCTGGTCCCGGCGGCGCAGCGCAGCCGTGGCCGGTTCTGGCTGGCCAACCGTCCCGAGCTGCTGCTGGCCTGGGATGCCGCCGGTGCGAGCCTGGCCGTGGAGGAGTGCGGCCCGTGGCCCGCCGTGCTGCCCGACGCCGCCTGGGAGCACTGGTCCGCCGGTGCCGTCCCGGATCCGTGCCCGCCGCGCGGCGACCGTAACCAGCGGCTCAGCTTCACCGCGCGGGGCCTGGACGTCGCCGGGATCGTCGCGCTGCTCGACTCCTGCCTGCTGACCGACGCCGAGCTCGTGGTCGGTGAGCCCGGCTGGCGGGCGCTGCCGGACGCCTTCGCCGCCGTCCTCACCCCGGTCGGCTGACCACCCCCTTCTGGACGTTCTGACATCTTGTGCAATTATTGTCAGCATGTCCGAAGACGAGCGGATCGAGGCCATCCTCCAAGCGGCCTACGAGTGCTTCCGGGTCCACGGGATCCGGCGCACCACCATGGACGACATCGCCCGGCGGGCCGGCATGTCGCGTCCGGCGGTCTACCAGTACGTGCGCAACAAGGAGGACGCCTTCTACCGGCTGGCCGACCGGCTGTTGCGCTCGACCCTGGCCGGTTTCCGCGCCGAACTCGCCGCCGAGGGCCCGCTGGCACGGCGGCTGGCCGCGGCGCTCGGCTGCAAGCTCGGCCTGGTCCTGCGGATCTACCGGGAGAGCCCGCCGCACGCCGAGGAGTTGCTCGGCGAGAGCGCCCAGCTGACCGCCGACCTGCTGCAGGAGTTCGACGCGACGCTGCGCCAGGAGCTCGCCGCCGCCGTGCACCAGGAGCTGCCGCGCGCCGACGCCGCCGAGTTCGCCGAGCTGCTGCTGGCCCTCGTCCGCGGCCTGGAGAAGGACGTGGGCGCCGACCTGCCGCTGCGCCGCCTGGACCACGGCGTGTCGATGCTGGTGGCCGGCCTGCTGCTGACCCAGCAGGACCCGGCCCACCCCGCGGCCGGCTGACGACCGCCCCCCGCACCCCCAAGGAATCATCCGAGCAAGGAATTCGAGATGGCGACCCTTCTCTACCGCCTCGGGCACGGCGCCTACCGGCGCCGCAAGCTGGTGCTGGCCATCTGGCTGGCCGTCCTGGCCGGCCTGATAGCCTGCGTCGCCGCCTTCGGCGGCAAGCTGGACGACCGCTTCACCGTCCCCGGTGCCGAGTCGCAGCGCGCGCTGGACACCCTGGCGAAGACCTTCCCGCCGGCCGCCGGCACCAGCGCGCAGCTCGTCTTCACCGCCCCGCCCGGCCAGGACGTGACCACCGGCCCCTACGCGGCGGCGATCGACCGGAGCCTGGCAACCGCGGCGCACGGCCCGCAGGTGGTCGCGGTGATCACCCCGGAGCAGGCCGGCACGGTCTCCCGGGACCACTCGACGGCGGTGGCCCAGGTGCTGTACCCGGTCCAGCGCTCCGAGGTGAAGCCGTCCTCGCTGGACGCGGTGGAGTCGGCCGCCAGGAGCGCCGAGCAGTCCGGCCTGACCGTCTCGGTGGGCGGCTCCGCCTACGGCAGCCGGGGAGTCGCGGTCGGCGGGACGGAGCTGGTCGGCGTCGTGGTCGCGCTGCTCGTCCTGGTGGTGACCTTCGGCTCGCTGCTCGCCGCCGGCATGCCGCTGGTCTCCGCGCTGATCGGGGTCGGCATCGCGCTGACCGGCCTGCTGGCCCTCACTCCGCTGGTCCAGGTCTCCTCCACCGCGATCACGCTGGCGCTGATGCTGGGCCTGGCGGTCGGCATCGACTACGCGCTCTTCATCCTCTCCCGCCACCGCGCCCAACTCGCCGACGGCCTGGCTCCCGAGGAGTCGGCCGCGCTCGCCAACGGCACGGCGGGCAGCGCCGTGGTCTTCGCCGGCTCCACGGTGATCATCGCGCTGGCGGCCCTGAGCGTGATCGGGATCCCGTTCCTGACCGTGATGGGGCTCGGCGCCGCCGGCGCGGTGCTGATCGCCGTGCTGGTCGCGGTCACCCTGCTGCCCGCGCTGGCCGGCTTCGCCGGCGCCCGGCTGGCTCCCGCTCCGACCTCCCGCGCCGCCCGCCGGGCCGCCGCCGCCCGGGAGCGGGACGCCGCGGCCGGCCCCGGTGTCGCCGACGCCGCCGACACCGCCGGCGCCCGCTGGGCCCGGCTGGCCACCGCCCGTCCGCTGCTCACCGTGCTCGCCGTCGCCGCGCTGCTGATCATCGCCGCGCTGCCCGCCGCCAGCCTGCGGCTGGGCCTGCCCGACAACGGGTCGGCTGCCAAGAGCTCCACCGAGCGTCAGGCCTACGACACCATCAGCGCCCGCTTCGGCCCCGGGTTCAACGGACCGCTGCTCGTCCTCACCGACACCCCCGACCCCGCCGACGGCCCGCGGGCCGCCGGTCAGGTCGCCCGGACCCTGGGCACGCTGCCCGGCGTGGCGGCCGTGGCACCGCCGCAGGCCACCCGTGCGCCGGGGCAGGCCGTGATCCAGGTCGTCCCGCGCACCGGTCCGGAGGACCAGCGGACCGCCGACCTCGCCCGCGCCATCCGCGACCGGGCCGCCGACCTGGAGGCCACCACCGGCGCCGAGGTGTCCGTCACCGGCACCACCGCGGTCAACATCGACGTCTCCGACCGCTTGGCCGGATCGCTGCTCCCCTTCGTCGCCATCGTGGTCGGGTTGAGCCTGCTGCTCCTGATGGTGGTCTTCCGCTCGTTCGTGGTGCCGGTCAAGGCGACCGCCGGGTTCCTGCTCTCGGTCGCCGCCTCGCTGGGGCTGGTGGTCGCGCTCTTCCAATGGGGTTGGCTCGCTGACGTCCTCGGGGTGGCCCGCACCGGGCCGGTCGTCAGCTTCCTGCCGATCATCCTGATCGGGGTGCTCTTCGGCCTCGCCATGGACTACGAGGTCTTCCTGGTCTCCGGGATGCGCGAGCAGTGGATCCACACCGGTCGGGCACACGAGTCGATCGTCGCGGGCGCCCGGCAGAACACCCGGGTGGTGACCGCCGCTGCGCTGATCATGTTCACGGTCTTCGCCGGGTTCTTCCCCGCCGACGACGCGATCATCAAGCCGATCGCGTTCTCGCTGGCCGTCGGCATCCTGATCGACGCCTTCGCGGTCCGGCTGACCCTGGTGCCCGCCGTGCTGGCCCTGGTCGGACCGCGCGCCTGGTGGCTCCCGGCCCGCCTCGACCGGGTGCTGCCCGACCTCGACGTCGAGGGCGCCCGGCTGCCGCGCCCGCGGGCCGCGAGCCCGGAGCACCACCCGGCTCCCACGCGGGCCTGAGTGCCCCTCAGTCGAGCCCCCGGCCGTCCACGGCCGGGGGCTCGGCCGACGGTCGATCGGCCCGTCGGCGGGAATAGGTAAGGAGTGACCTCGGCCGCAGCTGCACCGAAGGAGACAGCGATGCCCGCACCCGTCTGGAAGGACCACCCGGAATCCCACGACTTCCCGGCGGCGTTGGACTACCTCGACCTGCTGCTGTCACCGCAGGAGGCCGGGGAGGCCGTCGCCCGCCTGAAGCAGGCGCCGACCGTGGTCAAGAAGGCCAAGGACATCCTCCGGTCGAGCGACCTCCCGCTGCTGCCGCAGGAGAACCGGCACGTCGCCGAGAACATCCGCAAGGTCCAGAACGGCGAACGGCTCAGCCCGGTCCTGCTGCTCCGCGGCCGGCCGCTCGTCATCGCCGACGGCTACCACCGGGTCTGCGCCATCTACTACCTCTCCGAGGACCTCGAAGTGCCCTGCCGCCTCGCGTAGTCGGCACACGCGCACCGCTCGCCGTACCTCGTCCCGCGCCGCGGCGACCACCGCACCCAGCGGCGGCTCCGGGCCGGCCTCCCGGCCCGGAGCGCGGCCTCAGTCGCTGAGCTCCGCGTGGTAGACCCAGGCTCCCCCGTGCCGGACGAAGTGGCTCCGCTCGGTCATGAGGCCCGGATCCCCCTGCTCGCGGTAGTGGGCGCGGAAGGTGACGGTCCCCTCGGTGTGGAACGGGCCGCCGTCGGTGTGGCCGAGCACCTCCAGACCGGTCCAGGTGATCCGGGGATCGAAGTCGATCCGCTCCGGGCGGGTGACCGGGTCCCAGCTCCGCAGCAGGTACGCCTCGTCGCGCAGGGCGAAGGCGCTGTACCGCGACCGCATCAGCAGCTCGGCGGTCGGGGCCGCGAGCTCGCCCCGGTGGAAGCGGCCGCAGCAGTCGGCGTACGAGGCGGGCAGGCCGCACGGGCAGGGCGCGGTGGGAGACAGCTGCTCGGGCCGGGGCGCGGACTGGGGCTTGGGTCGCTGGGTGCGGCGTCTGGACATGAGGACCATTGTGTCGCGTCGCCGGCACCACTTTCGCCCCCGGGCGGCGTGCCAGGTGGCCTGGTCGGCGGTCCGATGGGTATGGGTAGAGGTCCTGGGCGGCCGGTCGGGCCGCTGCCGTGGGAGGAGCCGAGGATGGCCGGGAACGCCGCGTTCGTCGTTGTCGGGGGAGGCCTGGCCGGCGGGCGGGCGGTCGAGACGCTCCGCGCGGAGGGGTACGACGGCCCGCTGGTCCTGGTCACCGAGGAGGACGAGCGTCCCTACGAGCGGCCGCCGCTCTCGAAGAGGTACCTGCTGGGCGCCTCGGAGCGCGAGGAGCTCTTCGTGCACTCGCCCGAGTGGTACGCCGAGCACGACGTCGAGCTGCGGCTCGGCGTCGCGGCCACCGAACTGGACGTCGCCACCCACGAGTTGACCCTCTCCACCGGTGACCGGCTCGGCTACCGCCGGCTGCTCCTGGCGACCGGTGCCGCCCCCCGCCGACTGCCGCTGCCCGGCGCGGATCTGGACGGCGTGTTCACGCTGCGCCGGATCGCCGACAGTGAGGCGCTGCGCGCGGTGTTCGCTCCGGGAGTGCGGGTGGCCGTGATCGGGGCGGGCTGGATCGGACTGGAGGTCGCCGCCGCGGCGCGCACGGCGGGCGCCGAGGTCACCGTGCTGGAGGTGCTGGAGCTGCCGCTGCTGCGGGTGTTGGGCCGGGAAGCCGCCGAGGTCTTCGCCGAGCTGCACCGGCAGCACGGCGTGCGGCTGCGATTCGGGGCCAAGGTGGCCGAGTTCGTCGGCTCCGGCGGCCGGGTCACCGCGGTGCGACTGGACGACGGCACCGAAGTCCCCACGGACGTCGTGGTGGTGGGCGTCGGCGCCGCACCCAACGACCAACTGGCCCGCGCCGCAGGCCTGGTGGTGGACGACGGCGTCTGCGTGGACGAGCGGCTGCGCAGCAGCGACCCGGACGTCTTCGCGGCCGGCGACGTGGCCAACGCCATCCACCCGCTGCTGGACCGCCGGGTCCGCGTCGAGCACTGGGCCAACGCGCTGAACCAGGCCCCGGTGGCGGCACGCTCGATGCTCGGCCGGGACGCGGCCTACGACCGGCTGCCGTACTTCTTCACCGACCAGTACGACCTCGGCATGGAGTACTCCGGCCTGGTCGAGCCCGGTGAGTACGACCGGGTGGTGTTCCGGGGCGACGTCAAGGGGCGGGAGTTCATCGCCTTCTGGCTCGCGGACGGCCGGGTGCTGGCCGGGATGAACGTCAACGTCTGGGACGTGGTGGAACCGATCCAGGACCTGATCCGCTCCCGCCGCCCGGTGGACCCGGCGGCGCTGGCCGACCCCGACGTGCCGCTGGCCGACCTGTCCGCCTAAGACCGGTCGGTCCGAGACCGGTCGGTCCGGGCCACGGCAGTCACCCCGCGGCGAGGGCGCGACGCTGGCGCTTGCCGAGCGCGGCCTGGGAAAGGTCCTCCGCCTGGACGCGGAGGTTCTTGAAGCCGTACTCGTGCTCGGTCAGCCAGGCCTCGGCCGCGGCGAGGGCCCGGTCGGAGGCGGGCACGATGTCCTCCTCCGCCTCGCCCGAATCCAGGAAGCGGAAGGTGAACGACGCCCGCGCCGTGATCTCGTAGCTGAGGTGGCCCTCGGGGGTGTAGGCGGCGTACAGCACGTCGTGCTCGGCGGCTTCGGCCTGCAGCCGCTCGCGCTGCTCGGTGCTGAGCCCGTCGAAGGCACCGCGAACGGTGATACGGAAGGTGCGCTCGGTCATGCCCGGACCGTAGCCGGTGGACCCGGGCCGCGGCCACCGGTTTTCCGCTCCCGGTGGGACGTGCCACGTTCACCCGGCCGGCGGCTGTCCGGCAGCACGGCCGCGCCTGCATGGTGGCCGAATGACACCTGGTACCACGCCTACCATCACATCTGATGTCACACCGGACGACCCTCCCGAACGGCCACCGAGACCGCTCGGACCGTCCAGGACGACCGTCGCCGCCTTCGCGCTCGTCTGCCTCACCGCCGCCGCGAGCCCGTCCGGCGCCGACCCCTCCTCGTCCTATCCCGCCGAGGCCACGCTCCGGGTGGAGGAGGCGGTCGCGCCCGGCGTGGCGTACCGGGCGTTCACCGTGCCCACCTCGCACGGCAGCGCCCGGCTGCACGTCCTGACGGTGGACCTGGGCCACCCCGGTGTCCGAGCCGACCTGCTGTACCCCGGCGCGGTGGCCGCCCGGGCACCGGTCTCCCGGATGGCCGAGGCCCAAGGGGCCGTCGCCGCCGTCAACGGCGACTTCTTCGACATCAACGAGGTCCAGCACCCCGGCGTCCAGGCCACCGGTGCCGCCTCCGGTCCCGTGATCAGGGACGGGCAGCCGCTCAAGGCGGCCGTCCCGCAGGGACAGCGGTTCGGCTGGACCCCGCCCCCCGGTGACACCAGCGAGGACGTCATCGGGGTCGCCACCGACGGCCTGGCCCGCACCGCACGGCTCACCCTGCGCGGCCTGGTCCGTACGCCGTGGGGCGTGCTGCCACTGGGCGGCCTCAACCAGTACGCCCTCCCCGAGGGTTCGATCGGCGCCTTCACGGCGCAGTGGGGCACACCCTCGCGTGAGCGCGCCGTCTGCGGAACCGACGACGACCGGGCCGCGCCCTGCACCGGTGACGCCTTCGAGGTGACGGTCCGGCACGGCCGGGTGGAGTCGGCCGCCGCCACCGCGGGCAGCGGACAGATCCGGCCGGACACGACCGTCCTGCTGGGCCGCGAGGCCGGCGCCCACGCGCTGCGGACCCTGCCCCCGGGCACCCCCGTCGACGTCGACTACCGGCTCGTGTCCAGCCCGCCGGTGCCGTTCACCTTCGCCCTGGGCGGCTACCCGTTGCTCGACCACGGCCGGCCCCGGCCCGGCCTGGACACCGCGGTCGCCGACCCCCGCACCGCCGTGGGCCTCGCGTCCGGCGGACGCCTGCTGTGGCTGCTCTCCACGGACGGCCGCGAGGGCACCTCCAGTGGCCTGACCATCGCCGAACTCGCCGACGTCCTGAACGCCCTGGGCTGCGCGGACGCCGTCTACCTGGACGGCGGCGCCTCCGCCACCCTGGTCACCCGCAGCCCCACCACCCACCGCATTACCGTCCGCAACAACCTCGACCGCGAGGAGGAACGCCCCGTCCCCAACGGGATCGCGGTCTTCTCCGGCTGAACCGTGATCATGGTCACCCACGACCCGGCCGCCGCGGTGTTCGTCAACCCGTGCCGAGCAGGGTGAACGGTCGGACCCGTCGTGGCGGCCACCGGGCCGGCGGTTCAGGTGCGGCGGCACCCGAGCCGGGTGGTGAGCAACGGATCGGGCCGGGGGATCTCGCCGAAGTCGTCATCGTCGCTGTCGACGGGCAGGCGGTTGATCACGGCCTCCATGGCGGCCGGGAGCCGGGGGGAGAGGCCGTGGTGGCTGCGGGCGAGGATGTCCCGGCGGACCTCGTCGGGCAGCAGCGAGCGGGCGGCCTTCAGTGGGCGTCCCGCCGGTTTGGGGGTGGTGGTGAGGAAGTCGGCCTCGGCCAGCCAGAAGGCGGCGTCGCGGGTCTCGCCGAGGTGGAGGTGGAGCAGGTGCAGGAGCATGGCCGCGGTGGCGCTGCCGCAGCCGGCGGCGAACTGCCACCAGAACTGGGCGGCTTCCCGCCGGCCGGTGATGTGGAGCAGGCTGGCGAAGACCAGCGCGCCGTCGGGGCGGAGCTCATCACCGTCGGCGAACCGGTCCAGCGCGGCGGCCGCCTGGGAGGCACCGAGGACCAGAGAGGTGGCCAGGTGCAGTTCGTGGCCGGCCTGCTCGTGTTCGGAGGGCATGTGGGCCGGGGCCGCCGCGATCCGGGCGACCCCCTGGGTAGGCAGCTCCACCGGCCCGGTGTGGTGCTGGTCCGGGTCGTTGACCGGCCGGGCCGCCGGGGTGGGTGCCGAGCGCACCCACTCCAGCAGGCTCTCGCGGCGGGCGCTCATTCCCCGTCCTCCTGTTCGGGCAGGCGTCCCAGGGCCTTCGCCAGCCGCCGGCGGGCCTGGCGCAGGTGGGAGCGCATGGTGGCGGTGCTCATGCCCAGGTAGTCCGCGATCTCCTGGTCGTCCGTGTCCAGCAGGTACTTGAGCACCACCATGTCGTGCTGGCGCTCGGGCAGTTCGGAGATCGCGGCGCACAGGCCGATCTGCTCGGGCAGCGTCCGCAGGCTCTCGTCGGTACGGCCCCCGAACCGACTGACGACGTAGTCGAACGCCGCGGTCTCCGCCAGCGCGCTGGGCCGACCGAACGCGGTGATCCAGGCGGCGACGTGTTCCTTGAGCAGCCGCCAGGCGTAGGCGGCCGGGATCTCCTGGCGCAGTACGAGCGGCCAGTTGCGGGCCAGGTGCCCCTTGGTGGCCTCGACCACCCGGGCGGCGTCCTGGACACTGCCGACCTGGGTGCGGGCGTAGCCGGTCCAGGCACGTTCGTGGGTCTGGCAGAAGGCGTCGAACGTCAGTCGCAGCGCGCCGCCGGGGAGGGCCTCGCCTCGGTCGTCCATGGTGCGCCCTCCCCGGTGCTGGCCGCGGTACGGCCGGGCGGTGTGTGACATGTCGCGTGGGTCCCCAATCCGGTGGATCCGGTGGCGGCGCCGGCCCTTCGCGCCGGCTGGTGTGTCCGCCACGGGACCATGGAAGCGCATCGGGGGGCGGCGCGTACCGATTGGATCGAAACCCGTGACTAGTCGCTATGTATGACAGGCATTCAGTGTCATCTGCGATCGGCGCACTTGGCCTCTCGGAAGCGTCGGCGCTGGTCCCGCGCCAGGACCCGAACCCGGGACGCGCCCGGCGCGAGCGCCTAGGCCGGCCAGTTGACCTGCCGGTTCTTGATCTCGAGCACATCCGGCATCAGGTCCTCGTGGAACCGGAGGTACCCGATCCAGACCGCGTCGTCCACCAGCAGGTGGGTGTCGTGGGCTCGAGCGGCCAGCCAGCAGAGCAGCTCGCCGACCTTCTCGAAGTCGTCCGGGTGGACCTCCTGCCGGGAGGTGAGCGACCAGCCCCTGCGCGGCAGGTCCGCGCGGCTGGCCAGGGCCGAGCAGAGTGCCCCGCCCACCCGTGCGGCCGCGCCACTCTCGGCCAGCAGCGGATAGGGCTCGTCCTCGACGACCGGGTTCCCCGCGTCGTCCTCCACCACGAACGGGAACGCGGTCACGATGGTCAGGCGCTCCGGCTGCGGCCCCAGCCCCAGGTGCCAACGCAGCTCGGCGATCTCCTGTTCGGAGAGCTCGTCCCCCAGGTCGACCGTCACCACCAGCTCGAACAGATCACTCATACGGCGCACGCTACCGAGGAGATCTGACAGGGGTCCGGGGCGGGAGCCCGCTAGAACAGGTTGCCGCCGGTCAGGACGTAGACGAAGGGGACCAGCGGGATCAGCGACAGGAAGCCCCAGGCGATCTTGTGGGTGGTGCCGAGGTCACGGCGTCCTGCCAGGTTGATCCAGATCAGGACCACGGCGAGCGGGTGGATCAGGCAGAGGAGGAGTTCCAGGAGCTTTTTCATGGCCCTCTGATGCCCGGCTCCTGGCCCGCTACACGGAGACCCGCCCCGGGGTGCGGCCGAGGTCAGGCGGTGGGGTCGACGGTGTCAGCGCGCCTGGGGTGTCGGCGGGCGGCGCCGAACAGGGTCTGGTGGTCCCAGACGTGGGTGCAGCCGGGGCACTGGAGGTGGAGCACGGTGCCGGTGTTGGCGAGCAGGTAGCGCCAGTGGTCGGCGCAGTTGCGGTGCTCGTCACAGGCGGTGCAACCGTGGGCGTCGTTGCAGTTGGGGCAGGCCACCCAGGCGCGGCGGCCGAGGTCGGCGTCGGGGTCAAGGGGCAGCATGGCCGTGCTCCCCCCGGGGCAGCACGCCGGCCTCGACGAGGCTGTCGTACGTCGCCTGCTGCTGCGGGTCGAGGCCCGAGTAGAGCAGGGCGTAGGCCTCGTCCTCACCGCGGATGACGGCTATCGGATCCCAGTCGGGCCCGAGGGCGGCGAGGACCTGGGCGCGGCGGCGGGTCTCGTCGGGGGTGAGGTCGAGGTCGAAGTCGACGAGCTCGGACCGCTCGGCTGGGCCGATGGGGCCAACGGGGTCGGCGGGGGTCTGGGGCATAACAGCAATCCTTAGGTAAGGCTAGCCTTAGTGTCAAGGAAGGTTCGAGCTGCCCACCTGCGGATCTTCCTCGTGCGGTTCACCGTCGGAACCCCCCGGGGCACCAATAGGGCGCAATGCTCGCGGAGACGGACATTTCCGTCAAGAGGTGTCCATTCCTCGGCCGGGCCCCGGAGTCCCTTCGTGGTGCACGTGGCGCGATCGGCTCCGATGATGGGGGCGACAGGTGGTGATGGAACGATCCCGGAGCGTCGCCGTCGAGCGTCACGGCGCATCAACCACCGAACCTGGCGACATCCGGACGCCTGAGAAGAGGGAGAGCGGACGCGGGATGCTGAACCGACGAGATCTCCTACGAGCCGCCACCGTCGGCGGCGTGGCGGCCCTGTACCCGTTGTTGGGCGACCCGGTACGGGCCCTGGCGAGCACCGCGCCGGCAGCGACGGCCGAAGGGCCGGCCGCCGCCCGGGCCGTCCCGTTCGCCCAGCCCATGCCGGTGCCCGCGGTGCTGCGCCCGGTGTCGACGACGGCGTCCTCGGACCTGTACCAGCTGCGGATGACCGAGACCCGGGTGGAGGTCGTCAAGGGGCTGATGACCACGGTACGGACCTACGGCGGCACTTTCCCGGGGCCGACCATCCGGGCCCGCAGCGGCCGGGAGGTGGTGGTCCGGCAGACCAACGGCCTCACCGTGCACACCTCCGTCCACCTGCACGGCGGTCATGTCCCGTCCGACTCCGACGGTCTGCCGATGGCCCTCATCAAGCCGGGGGACACCCGCGAGTACCGCTACCCCAACCAGCAGGTGGCCGCCCCGCTCTGGTACCACGACCACGCGCACGGCCTGGAGGCCGAGAACGTCTACCGCGGGCTGAGCGGCGCCTACCTGCTCAGCGACCCGCACGAGAGCGGACTCGGGCTGCCCGACGGCGAGTTCGACATACCGTTGCTGATCCGGGACGCGCTGATCGGCGTCGACGGCACGCTGCACTACGTCCGGCCGTACGACTGTCCGCACATGCTGGTCAACGGCAAGGAGCGGCCCCACTTCGCGGTGGCGGCCCGCCGGTACCGGCTGCGCGTCTACAACGTGTCCCCCAACCGCCACATCTCGCTGCGCTTCGCCGACGGCGCGCCGTTCAAGCAGATAGCCTCCGACGCCGGCCTGCTCGCCGCGTCGGTGGTGGTGAGCGAACTGCCGCTGACGGGTGCCGAACGGGCCGAGATCATCGTCGACTTCTCCCGCTATCCGGTGGGCTCCTCGGTGGTGCTGGAGAACACGGCCGCGCTGCCCTCCGAGCGGCCCGAGGTGCTGCGCTTCGACATCACCCGGCCGGCCCAGGACCCGAGCCGGGTGCCGGCCGTGCTGGCCACCCTGCCGCCGATCCCGCAGGCCACGGTGCGGCGGGAGTTCGACATGGCGACCTTCCCCGACACCAGGATCAACGGGCGCAAGTACGACCCGAACCGGGTCGACGTGCGGACCGCCCTGGGCACCAGCGAGATCTGGACGATCCGCAACATCCACACCCGCAAGCCCGCGGGTGTCTTCCACGCCCCCCACTCCTTCCACACCCACCTGGTGCACTTCCGGGTGCTGGACCGCGACGGGCATCCGGTCGGGCCCACCGAGGCGGGGCTGAAGGACACCGTCGCGATCCACCCCGGTGAGACCGTCCGGATCGCCATGACCTGGGCGGACTACCCCGGCGAGTACGTCTACCACTGCCACCACCTGGTGCACTCCTCGCACGGTCAGATGGGCCGGATCGACGTCCTGCCGGCCGGCTCGCCGGTGGATCCCGGCGACCGGTCGGACGAGGCCTCCGACGGTCGGTCGGACGGCGGGCGGCGGCACCACGGGCGGCGGCACCACCGGCACCATCGGCACCACCACCACCGGCGGTGGCGGGGCGGCCATGGCCGGAGGCGCGACCGGTCGGACGACCGTTGAGCGGGCCGACGGCCCGTGATTGGGTGTAGCGCGCACGGACGAGAGGACAGGGGGTGGGAGCGTGGTCGTCGCGCTTCGGACGTTCGAGGTGAAGGACGGATGGCCTGCCCTGCGCGCGCGGCTGGCCGACCGTCTCCCGGAGCGGGACCTCGTCCTGCTGGACGAAGCCGTCGCCCTCGCGACGCACTGGCATGCCGACCAGCGGCGACCGGCGGGTGAGCCGTACGCGGAGCACCTGTTCGAGGCCGTGTCCGTGCTGGTCGAGGCGGTCGGTACGACCGACCGGGACGTGCTGCGGGCGGCCGTCCTGCACGACGTGGTCGAGGACACCGACTGCTCGCTGGACGAGGTGCGGCAGCGCTTCGGGGACCGGGTCGCGGTCCTGGTCGAGTGGGTGACCAAGCCCGCCCCGGTCGAGGGCCGGACGCGCGAGGAGGCGCGCACGGCGTACCTGGCCCGGCTGCGGGACGCGCCGGCCGAGGCGCTGCTACTCAAGCTGGCGGACCGGCTGAGCAACGTGCAGCGCCTGGACACGCATCCCCGGCCGGAGAAGCGCGGCGCCTACTACCGGGAGACGGTCCGCGCCGTCGTCCCGCTGGCGCAGGCCCATCCGTGGTTCCGCCAGTGGTTCGCGACCTGGCGCAGCACCTTCGCCCATCTGGCCGTGGACCCGACGGACGCGTGATCCGGGGCCGGTCGGCCCGTGCGGCGCGGCGTGCCGGGGCGCAGGCTGGAGGGGAACGCCAGGCCGCGGCCGGGGGACCGGGCGGCCCGCCGAGGTCGGAGCAGAGGAGCAGGTCATGGCACGTCCGGTCATCGTCGGAGTCGACGATCCGCGCACGGCCGGCGACGCGGTGGATTGGGCGGCGGGGGAGGCGCGGCTGCGCGGGGAGCGGCTGCACCTGGTGCACGCCTGGCTCTGGGAGCCGCACCAGGCGCCGGAGTCGCTGGACGCGGTGCGGGCCCGGCGGGCGGGGGAGGAGGCGCTGGCCTCGCTCGCGGAGCGGGCGAGGGCGCGCCATCCGGGCCTGGAGATCAGCAGTGGCGTGGTGGCCTCCGACGCCCGCGAGGCGCTGGTCGCGCTGAGCGCCGCGGCGGGGGTGCTGGTGGTCGGCGCGCGCGGTACGGGCGGCTTTCCCGGCCTGCTGGTCGGCTCGACCGGCCTGTACGTCGCCGCGCACGCGGTCGGCCCGGTGGTCGTCGTCCACGACGGCCACGCGGGGGAGGCGGGCGGTGTCGTGGTGGGACTACAGGGACGGGAGCCGGACCAGCACCTGCTGACGTTCGCCTTCGACAGCGCTCGGCGGCGCGGGGCCGCGCTGCACGTGCTGCACGCCTGGAGCTTTCCGCCGGTGCTGGGGCCCGGGCACGACTTCCCGCCCGTGTACGAGGCGCAGCACGTGGCGGCGGAGGAGGAGCGGTTGGTGGCCGAGCGCCTGGCGGCGTGGCGGGAGCGGTACCCGGAGGTCGAGGTCTCGGTCGAGGCGGTCCGCGCCGGGCCGGCGAAGCGCCTGGTGGCACTCTCGGAGCGGCACCGGCTGGTGGTGGTCGGTCGGCGCGGACGGCCGGAGGGGCTGCTCGGGCGCCTCGGCTCGGTGAGCCAGGCGGTCGTCCAGCACGCGCGCTGCCCGGTGGCGGTGGTTCCGGACGAGTGGTCGCCCGAGGAGTAGCCGCTCCGACGCCGTGGGTGAGGCCACGGCCGCCGAGCCGGGATCGTGGTCCAGCAGGCACGAAAGGGCCGGTGCGAACAGCGCACCGACCCTCGTCACTCCATCAGGAACCTGCAAGGTGGGCTTCCTACGCCGGTATTGTCCGGATCAGGTGATGGAGGTCGCCGTCAGGTCTTGCATGCACCGTCCGGCCTCTCAGGCTGGTCGTTGAACGCTGTCTCGCGATGGCCCGTTCGTCATCTCGGGGCTGCTGCGGCCAGGCTCCCTCGCTCGCCCTGCAGGCTGTTACTAACGCTACTCGCTTCTGGCCCGCTGACAAGGGGGTGGACGAACATTCCTGCCGGCTGACACCGCCGCCCCCGAGTTGCCGGCCCGCACTACCCCAACCCGCGGGTGGATGGCATCATGGCGCATCGCATCGGCGTCCTGCGCGATGTCCTGATCGAGCGCGGAGTCCGACTTTTGCTCACCTCTGTTCGCGGCACGGCCGCCCCGGCCGACCTTCGGCGTGTCCAGCGCGGCTGGTACCTCAACGACTGGGCCAACGCGGCCTTCTCGGCGACCGTCCTCACCGTCTTCCTGGGGCCCTACCTCACGGACGTCGCCACCAGGGCCGCGGATGCCCACGGCGACGTCCACCCGCTGGGCATCCCGGTGCGGGCCGGCTCGTTCTTCCCCTACACCGTCTCCGCGTCCGTGCTGCTCTCGGTCGTCGTGATGCTGCTGGCGGGGGCCACGGCCGACCGGACCGGACGGCACCGGACGTTGCTGGGCGCGTTCGCCTACGTGGGCGCGGCGGCGACGGTCGGGATGTTCTTCCTCGACGGCGACCGCTACCTGCTCGGCGGCGCGCTGCTGGTGGTCGCGAACATCTGCTACGCGGTCTCGGCGGCGCTGGCCAACTCCTTCCTGCCCGGACTGGCCGCGCCGGCGGAGCGGGACGCGGTCTCGTCCAAGGGCTGGGCCTTCGGTTACGCGGGCGGCGGGCTGCTGCTCGTGCTCAACCTCGCGCTCTTCCTCGGCCACGGCGCGCTGGGGCTGTCCTCGGGGACGGCGGTGCGGCTCTGCCTCGCCTCGGCGGGTCTGTGGTGGGCCGGCTTCACGGTGTTCCCGATGCGCCGCCTGCCCCACCGCCCGGCCACCGCGCCCGCGGGGCAGGCGGACGAGCAGCCGCTGGACGAGCACGCCGGCGGCACCCTGCGCGAACTCGCCGGCACGCTGCGCGGGATGCGCCGCTTCCCGCTCACCCTGCTCTTCCTGGCCGCGTTCCTCTGCTACAACGACGGCATCCAGACCGTCATCTCGCAGGCCTCCCTCTTCGGCAGCGAAGAGCTGCACATGGGCCAGACCACGCTGATCGCCGGCGTGCTGCTGGTGCAGGTCGTGGCGATCGGCGGCGCGCTGCTGCTCGGTCGGATCGCCCGGCGCCACGGCGCCAAGCGGACCATCCTCGGCTCGCTGGTCGCCTGGGTGGTGACACTGGCCTTCGGCTACGTGATGCCGGCGAACCAGCCCGTCTGGTTCTACGCGCTGGCCGCCGCCATCGGCCTGGTCCTCGGCGGCAGCCAGGCGCTGTCGCGTTCGCTCTTCTCGCACCTGATCCCGGCGGGCCGGGAGGCCGAGTACTTCAGCCTCTACAAGATCAGCGACCGCGGGACCAGCTGGATGGGCCCGCTGGTCTTCGGCCTGGCCTTCCAGATCACCGGAAGCTACCGGGTGGCGATCATCTCGCTGCTGATCTTCTTCGCCATCGGCTTCGCGCTGCTGGTGCGGGTCCCGGTCCGCCGGGCGATCGAGGCCGTCGGCAACCAGGCCCCCGACCTGCTCTGAGCGACCCACTCCGAGCACCTGAGGGGCGCTCACGCCGGGCTGACGTCCACCGCCAGGTCCCGGCCGATCGTCTCGGGCAGCGCGCGCAGGCAGAGCACCGAGACGACGCCGAGACCCACCAGGTACCAGCCCATCGGGGCGGCCGTTCCGTAGTGCGCCGTCATCCGGGTGGCCAGCAGCGGGGCGGTGGCACCGCCGATCACCCCGCCGAGGTTGTAGGTGAGCGCGGCGCCGGTGTAGCGGACCCGGGTGGGGAACAGCTCGGGCAGGTAGGCGCCGGTCGGGCCGTGCAGCACGCCGAGTGCCAGCGCCGAGCCGAGCATCGCGAGCAGGATCAGCGCGGGCCGCAGGCTCTCCAGCAGCGGGAAGATCGCCAGCGACCAGCCGGCCGCCAGCACGATGCCGATCAGCAGGACCCGACGGCGCCCCCAGCGGTCGGACCGTCCGGTGCCGTACCAGACGGCCAGCGCGCCCACCGGCGCGACCAGCAGCTGGAGGACCAGCATCAGGGTCCGGTCCACCCGCAACTCCGCGGTCGCGTAGGCGAGGACGTACGAGCTGCTGAGGTAGAAGAAGGCATAGCCGAAGGCGAGCATGCCGGTGCCGAGCAGCACGCCCCGCCAGTGATCGCGCAGCACCTCGAACACGGGCACCGCCGGCCGCCCGGTGGTCGTCTGCCGGGCGAAGGCCGGGGTCTCGTCGATCCGCAGCCGGACGAACAGCCCCAGCCCCACCAGGAGGATCGAGCCCAGGAACGGAAGCCGCCACCCCCACGAGGCGAACTCGGCCCCGCTCAGGCCGGCGGAGAGCGTGACGAAGACCGCGGTGGCGAGCACCGACCCGGCGAAGCTGCCGAGCTGGAGGTAGCCCGCGTACCGGCCGCGCCGGCCGTGCGGGGCGTGCTCGGCCACCAGCAGTGCCGCGCCGCCCCACTCGCCGCCCAGGCCCAGACCCTGGCAGAACCGCAGCAGGACCAGGGTCGCCGGGGCCCAGACTCCCCAGCTGCGGTAGCCGGGCAGCGCGCCGACGGCCGCCGTGGAGAGGCCCATCAGCAGCAGCGAGATCACCAGGACGCCCTTGCGCCCGAGGCGGTCCCCGAAGTGCCCGAAGACCACGGCTCCGACCGGACGGGCCACGAACGCCACCACCGAGACCGAGAAGGACGCCAGCAGGGAGTTCGCCACGCCGAGCTTGGGGAAGAACTGGTGGCCGAAGACCAATGCCGCGGCCATCCCGTAGAGATGGAAGTCGTAGTGTTCGACGGCCGTTCCGGCCAGTGCCGCGACCGTGACGCGGGAGAGGTTCGGTGAACCCGAACGCGCCTGGGTCCGGTCCACGGCCCGGTCCAGTGGCTGGCCGTGAATTTGCTGTGACGTGATATCAGTTGCCATTTGCCCACCATGCGACTCGGGCCGTCACGACGGAAACCGGAGTGCCATCGCCCGGGTGAAAAGCCGCAGAAGTGCCGGGAGAATCATAAAAGTTAACCCAAGAAATACTGAAGCCAATGGAACTGGTGCGTATGCAATCCTTGTTGGTCCGGCTTCCGTCGTCCGGCCGGGCGTGGTGGGCGTCGTGGCGGTTCGCGACGGCGCCCGGAGCGAGCTGGACCTCGCCGGCGTGGACAACGCGCCCACCACGCCGGCCGGTTACCGGTCGACCGGCGCCAAGCAGCGCACCACCAGCGGGACTTGCCCGGTCCTCGGGGCGCACCCGGTGAGCGGTGCGGTGGCCCGGAGCCGCTCAGTCGGCGGCGATCAGCGTCCACGGGGTGGGCCGGGCCAGCGCCAGCCGGGGCCGGCGGGCGGCCCAGTAGCGGACCGCGCCGGCCATCACGGCGGCCGGGTCCGCGACGGCGTGGGTGGGCTCGAAGGGCTCACCCATGCTGGTGTAGCTCTGGAACATCGCCAGCAGCTTGACCGCCTGGGTCTGCAGCGGCGAGAGGTACCGTTCCGCGAGCGGCAGGAAGAACCGGTTCCAGCCGTCCACCGGGACGATCGGCGGCCGTTCGATCGGCGCCGCGCCGTGCGCCGCCCGGCACTCGTTGATGGTCCGGCAGGCGACGTCGAGCAGGGTGTCCAGTCGCAGGCTCCGTTGCCCGCCGGCGATCACCTCGGTGCGCGGGGACGACGGCGGCGTGCCGCGCACGGCGCCGGCGATCACGGCGGCGACCTGGTCCACGGGGCTGATCTCCGCACGGCCGCCGGGATCCCCGACCACCACGGCGGCCAGGCCGGAGACCAGCGCCTGCAACAGCGTGTACGGGCCGGAGAAGCGGGAGATCCCGCCGTCCGTCCGCCGTCCCACGATCAGCGGCGGCCGGACCACGGTCAGCGGTCCCCGGTGCTCCTCGCGCACGATCTCCTCGCAGACCGCCTTGGACCACTCGTAGCCGTTGCGGTAGCCGGCGAACTCCTCGCCGCGCGGGTCCTCCGGGTTGCGGACCCCGCCGACGTAGGCGGTGGACACCTGGACGAGGTGGGTGTCGGCGTCGGCCAGGGCGAGCACCGCCCGCAGCGGCTCGATGTTGGCGGCGACGGCCTCCGAGCGGCTGAGCGTCCAGCGGGTGGAGGCCGCCGCGTGCACGATGACGTCCCAGTGCCCGGACAGCTCGGCGGGCGGTGGCTCGTGTCCGATCCGCCAGCTCACCAGGGCGGGGTCGGTCGGCCGCCGGGCGGTGCGGACGACGGTGGGTCCGCCGTCCGCACCACCCAGCTGGTCCACCAGCTCGACGCCGACCACGCCGGTGGCACCGGTGACAAGGGTTCGCATGGGCTTCGTTTCCGGTTCGAAGGGTCGAAGGGGTGGACCGTGGGCTGCTGGGGGTTCACGGCGGCGCGGCCAGCACCAGGCAGGCGTTCTGGCCGCCGAAGCCGAAGGAGTTGGAGAGCACCGGAGCGGAGGCGACGGTGCGGGGCGTGCCCGCCACCAGGTCCACCAGGTCGCCCTCCGGGCTGGCGGCGAGATTGGCGATCGGCGGGACCACGCCCCGCGCGGCACAGAGCAGCGCGATGGCGGCCTCCAAGGCCCCCGAGCCGCCGATCAGATGGCCGGTGACGCCCTTGGTCGCGGTCACCGGCGGCGACTGGCCGCCGAAGCACCGCTCGATCGCGTGCGCCTCCGCGCGGTCGTTGAGCACCGTCGAGGTGCCGTGCGCGTTGATCTGGCCGATGTCGGACGGTGTCAGGTCGGCGTCGGCGATGGCGAGGCGCATACAGCGCTCGGCGACCTCGCCGTCGCGGTGCGGGGCGACGATGTGGAACGCGTCGCAGGTGTTCGCGTAGCCCGTGACCTCGCCGAGGATCCGCGCGCCGCGGGCTCGTGCCGAGTCCCAGCGCTCCAGCAACAGCACGGCGGCGCCCTCGCCCAGCACGAATCCGTCCCGGTCCGCGTCGAACGGACGGCTGGCCAGCTCGGGGGCGGTGGTACGGGTGGACAGCGCCCGCAGCCGGGCGAAGCCGCCCATGATCACCGGAGTGACGGCCGCGTCCACGCCGCCGGCCACCGCCAGGTCGAGTTCGCCGTACCGGATCCGGCGCGCGGCCTCCCCGATGGCGGTGGTGCCGCTGGCGCAGGCGGTCGAGTAGGTGGTGCACTCGCCCTGGAAGCCGTGGCGCAGGGCGATCCGGCAGGCCGCCGAGTTGGCCATGGTCTTCGGGACGGTGTGCACCGGCATGCCCATCGGGTCGGCGTCGTGGTCCCGGGTGGTGGCCTCCATGCTCGGCAGGCCGCCGATCCCGGTGCCGATCTGCACGCCGATCCGCTCCGGCGGCAGAGCGGTCGGCGGCGGGGCCCCGCCCAGCGCGTCCGCCGCCGCGCAGAGCAGGAGCTCGGTCACGCGGTCGATCTGGTGCGCCTCGCGCCGGCTGACGTAGTCGCCGGTGTCGAACGGCGGTACCAGGCAGCCGAACCGCACCGGGAGGTCCCGCCCGGCCAGCTGCGGCACGAGCGCCGCGGCGGACCGCGCCGCCAGCACGGCGGCGAACGCCTCCTCGACGCTGTTGCCGGCCGGCGACTTCACCCCGATGCCGGTGACCGCGACGCGTTGCCGGCCGCGGGCGTCGCGGCCGCTCAAGGTCGCCCGGCCAGACGGGCGTCGAGCAGGTCGATGGCGTGGCCGACGGTCCGGGCCCGGGTCAGGTCCTCGACCTCGATCCGCAGGTTGAGCGTGCGCTCCAGGCGGGCGCCGATCTCCATCAACTCCAGGCTGTCGATGCCGTAGTCGGTCTCCAGGCTGGTCTGCTCCTGTACCTCGGCCATCTCGGTGCCGAGCACATCGGAGATGGTCTTCCGGACGGCGATGGCGAGTTGCTCGCGGGTGGGCATGGCGGTCACTCCTTCCGCTGGGGGCGCACGGGAACCGGCGTGTCGGGTGTGGTGCGGGCCGCGACCGCGAGCGCGGCGTCCAGGATCCCGACCGCCTCCGCGACCTCCGCCTCGGTGGCGACCAGCGGCGGCAGCAGCCGGACGGTGGTCGGCCGCCCCAGACAGGGCGAGACCAGCAGCCCGGCGCCGGCCAGTTCGACCACCACCGAGCCGGCGGCCTGCGGCGTGCGGAAGTCGACCCCCCAGAGCAGTCCACGGCCCCGCACCTCGCCGACCAACTGCGGGTGACGGCGGCCCAGTTCACCCAGTGCGATCTCCAGGGCCTTGGCCAACTCGGCGCCATGGCAAGCGAGTTCCTCGATCACGCCGAGTGCGGCCGGGAGCGCCGCACAGCTCAGCGGATGGCCGCCGAAGGTGGCGGAGTGCAGGAACGGATCGGCCGCCAGCGGCGCGTACAGCTCCTCGGAGCAGAGCACCGCCGACAGCGGTACCACCCCGCCGCCCAGCGGCTTGCCGAGCAGCACCGCGTCCACCGGCAGGTCCTCGGCCAGCGCGACCGAGCGTTCGCCGCACCGGCGCAGGCCGCACTGGATCTCGTCGGCGATGACGAACGCGCCGTGCCGGGCGGCGTCCTGGCACCACTGCCGGAGCACCGGGACCGGTAGCGGCACGGCGCCGTTCTCGCCCTGGACGGGTTCGAAGACGACGGCGGCCACCTCGCCGGCGGCGATCTCGCGGCGGACCGCGTCGGGATCCGCCGGGTCCACATGGACCACGTCCACCGCGCAACCGAGCAACCCCACCCGGTACAGCGGACTGTGGGTCAGCGCGAGCGCGCCGAGCGACTTGCCGTGGAAGCCGCCGTGGACCGCGATCACCCGTGCCCGCCCGGTGGCCACCCGCGCCAGCTTGACCGCCACCTCCACGGCGTCAGCGCCGTTCAGCCCGAAGTACACCTTCGGCAGCGCGTTGCCGAAGTGCTCGGCCAGCCGGGCCGCCGCCTCGGCCGCGACCGGGTTGGCCAGACTCCGGGTGGAGGTCGGCATGGTGTCCAGCTGACGGCGGACCGCCGCCAGCACGGCCGGATGGCGGTGGCCGAGCAGGGTGACCGCGTAGGACCCGAAGTCCAGCACCGAACGGCCGTCGGAGAGCACCACCCGGCAGCCGCCGGCGGAGGCCTCGACCGCGCCGCGCCCGGCGAACGTCCCGGTGAGGGCCAGCTTCGGGGAGAGGTGGCGGCGCAACCGGTCGAAGGCCTCGCGGGCGTCCAGCGGCGGCGCGGTCATGCCGTGGCCCCGGAACGGGGGCGGCCGGCGGTCAGCCGTTGTTCGAGCGCCGAGAGCATCTGGGCGGCGTTCTCCCGCAGCGCGTCGGCGGCCACCGGGTTGAGCATCTCGGCGAGCAGCGGGATGCCGATGTCGAACTCGACGTGCAGTGAGACGGTGCTGCCGTCGGGCGCGGGGCTGACCGCCCAGTGCCCGACGAACTCGCCCAGGTCCCCGCTGACCTGACGGAAGTCGAAGCGGCGGGCGACCGGGTCGAGCACCTCCGCCTCGGTCCAGCGCAGCACCGATCCCTTGAGCCGAACGGACCAGGCGGTGGTGCGGCGCAGCTCGTCGATCTGCTCGGTGAGGACGACCGAGTCGACGCTCTCCATGCAGTCCGGGTAGCTCTCCACGTCCACCACCGCGGCCCAGGCGGCCTCGGGCGGCGCGGCGATCCGCAGGTCCACTTCAACGCACGGCATGACGGTGTCCTTCCTTCTCCGGACGGCCGGTCCGGGCCGCCTTCGTCGCCCGGGCCAGCGCGGCGGAGAGCGCGGCCGGGAGCAGTCGGCGCAGGATCGCCCGGGGCACCGGGCGCAGATGGGTCATCGCGTGGCCCTGCTCGACCAGGTGGCAGCCGAGCTCCAGCTTGGGCTCGTACGCGGTCTGGGCGAACCGGATCCGCTCACAGCCCGCGGCGATGGCGAGCCTGATCGCCGCGTAGTGCACGTTGTGGTACAGCCGGGCGTCGTGGGCGATCCGGTAGTCCAGGCCGATCCGGGCGCCGGTGGCCCCGCCGCCGGTGAACAGGCAGAGCAGGAAAGCCACCAGGCGCTCGCCCTCGAAGCAGGCGACCAGCTGTCGGCGCAGCTCGCGGTCGGCGTGCAGGGCGGCGAAGAAGGGGCCGTCCAGGACGTCCAGGGTCTGGTCGGCCCGGTCCATCACCTGGCGGTAGAGCGCGAGGACCTCGGGCAGCAGGTGCGCGAAGTCGTCCAGGACCTCGATCCGCAGCTCCGGCCGGGCCTGGAAGCGGCGGATCTTGGCGCGGGCGTTGCGTCGGGGCCTGGCCGGCAGTGCGGCCAGGTACTCCTCGAACGAGCCTCGTGCCAGAGGGAGCTCGGTGTCCGGCAGGCTCGGCAGGAAGAAGAAGCCGGAGCTCTCCAGGGCCGGACGCAGCGGGTCGAGCTCCACGGGAGTGAAGTCCTTGAACACCACGGTGCCCAGCCGCTGCCGTCGGGCGAAGCCCAGGGTCGCGGTTACCAGCAGCCGGCACAGCTCCGGGGACGGCGGGTCGGGCGAGAGCAGGTGGCCCTGGCCGAGCAGGTTCCCACAGAACAGCATCGGCACCCGGAGCAGCCGGGGGAGGAGACGCCTGACCGGCGCCAGCAGCCGGCGTTCGCGCGGCCCGACGACGGCGTCGAGCCGCAGCTCGCGGAAGAGGCAGAGCGGCAGTACGGCGGCCACCTCGCCGTCTCGACGCGCCGTCAGGTAGGCGTAGCCGTCGGGGCCGATGGAGCTGCGTTCCATGGCGCCGAAGACCGCGCGGGACCACATCGGGTCGTCGGCGGGGGCCAGCCGCTGCCAGACCTCCGGCGGCAGCGAGTCGATGCCGGACAGCACCTCGACCTGGTAGCCACTTCGTTCCACGGGGATCACCTGCTCGGGGTCGTCGGGTGGCGTCTCAGGGGGCGGTCGGCGGTCAGCCGATCCGTAGCGGCCGCCCGTCGAGGAACTCCCGCAGCGGCGGGCCCATCCGGCTGCGGGACGGTGGGTGGAAGCCGAGCGCGGCCGCGGCCGAGGCCAGGTACACGCCGTCGGGTGAGCTGATGAACGCCATGCCGCCCAAGGCCGCCAGGCAGGCCCGGCTGGTGCGCGCGATGGCCTCCTGCGCCGCGTAGCGCGCCGTCAGGGCGGCGACCAGCAACCGGTCGTCCCACTCTTCGTCGGCCATGGCACGCGCGACCGCCTCGACCGAGAGCATCGCCGCCTCGACGCCCACGGTGAACGGGGTGGGGTCGTCCCCGGCCCCGCCCGGGCGGTCGAGCACCCGCTCGACCAGGGCGCTGGCCACCCCGAGGTAGCCCGCGGTCAGCAGCAGCTCGAACCAGAGGAAACCGGCGATGTTCAGGTCGTCGGGGACGGCGTCGGCGCTGACCTCGGTGACCACCACCATCTGCTCGTCCAGCTCGACCTCGGTGAGGACGACCTGCTCGCTCTCGGCCCCGGCCAGGATCGGCGTCCGCCAGAACGGCCGCACCTGGAGGCCGGGTGTCCCGGCAGGGATCACCGCGACGGCGAGCCGGTCGACGCCGTCCTCGCCGGCCAGCGCCACCGAGGCGGTCAGCAGGTCCATCGAACGCGCCAGGCTGCACGGCATCTTGCTGCCGTTCAGCACCACCCGCCCGTCCCGGCGCACGGCGGTGATGTGCGGCCGCAGGATGTTCTGACCGGTGTTGCCCTCGGCGAAGCCGGAGGCGAGCAGCAGCCGCTCCTTGGCGATCGCCTCCAGCAGCAGCCCTTCCAGGCCGGTGCCGTACTCGGCGGCCCGGGCCAGCCCGGCGACCGAGAAGTGGTGCATGGTGCTGGCCACCGCGAGTGACGGGCAGCGGGCGCCGACGGCGCGCTGTACCCGGACGGCCTGCAGCGGGGTGGCGCCGATCCCGGCGGTCCGTGCCGGGACCAGCAGCGCGGGGCCGCCGGCCTCGCGGAACGCGCGGATCGCCGGACTCGGGGAAGCCTCCAGCTCCTCCAGCGGGTAACCCGCGAGGGTCTCGTCCAGACCGGGGAGCAGGGCTTCCAGGGTGGCGCGCTCTGTGTGCAGGAAGTTCACGGGCGGGTCCCTTCGCGGGAGTCGGCCAGAATCGGAGGTCACGTCCTGGACGGGATTCAGCCATTGGCGAGCAGAGCCAGCTCCTCGAAGGAGCGCAGACTGATCGAGGCGCGCCGCACCGGCGGTCGGGCCAGCGTGAGCCGGGGAAACCTGGTCAGCAACTGGCCCACCAGCGCGCCCCCTTCGATCCGCGCCAGCGCGGCGCCGAGGCAGTAGTGCGGGCCGGCGCTGAAGCTGAGCACCCTGGTGTCCGGCCGCCGCACGGTGAAGCTGTCCGGGTCGGGGTGCCGCCGCGGATCGCGGTTGGCGGCGGCCAGCACGGTGGTCACGTTGGCCCCTTGGGGAATCCGCGTCCCGCCGACCTCCACGGGCTCCGCCGCGACGCGCTCGGTCATCTGCACCGGGGTGTCCCAGCGGAGCGACTCCTCGACCGCCGCGCCGGCCAACTGCGGCTGGGCACGCACCAGTTCCAGTTGACCGGGGTGGGAGAGCAGGGCGAAGACGGTCAGTCCGAGCATCGCCGTGGTGGTCTCGAACCCCGCGACGAAGGTCAGCAGCAGGGTGTCCGTCAACTCCGCCTCGGTGAGCGGGAGGTCCTCCGCGTCGGAGGCCGCCAGCAGCGCGCTGGTGAGGTCTTCGGCCGGACGCAGCCGCCGTTCGCGCAGCAGGACGGTGAGGTACTCGCGCAGGGCGAGCACGGCCCGGTCCGCGCCGTGCCAGTCCTCGGCGGTGCGGACCGGCTCGAGCAGCCGGCTGGCGTCCTGGCCGAGCCGGTGGAACCGCGCCTGGTCGGCGGGCGGCACGCCGATCAGCTCACCGATCACGGCGACCGGCAGCGGATAGCCCACCAGCTCGGGGAAGTCGGCGGCGCCGCCGGCCGCGGTGGCGTCGGCGAAGCGGTCCAGCAGGCCCGTGGTGATCTCCTCGACCCGGGCCCGCAGCGCGGTCACCCGACGGGCGCTGAACGCGCCGGCGACCAGCCGCCGCAGCCGCTCGTGCACGGAGCCGTTGCTACGCAGCATCGAGGAGTAGAAGAAGTCCGCGGCCGGGTGCTCCCGCCAGTCGGGCAGCTCGCGCTCACACCAGTTGAGGTCGGGGGCGAGGAACCGCGGGTCGGTCAGCACCGACTGGCAGTCGGTGAACCGGGTCAGGCAGTAGGTGTCGAGGGTCTTGCTGTGGTGGACCGGCTCGATCCGTCTCAGCTTGGCCAGCGCGTGGTAGGGATTCTCCCGGCCGGCCGGGGAGAAGATCGAGAATAACAGTGACTCTGGATCCATCGGACCCGCCTTCGGATTCCATCGCGGAAGCTGTGACGATCGACTGCGAATCGCCGGAATTCCGGCGGTCCGGGGGAATCCACATGCCATGCGGCTTCCGTCTCGAGCAGGATATCCAAACGTCCTGCCGGGCGCCATGAAACAGGCGTGCGACCAGGCTTTTGAGGGATTTTCCGCTTTTCTCGGAGCCGGTGCGGGATCGTGACCGAACTTCGGATGATCGCGACGGGATCCCGCGCTCGGCGCGGCGTCACCGGCGGCGACCGGTGGCCGCGCGGCACGAAACGGTGGAGGCGGGCCGGTCGGCCGCCGGCCCGCGTGGTCCCGGCCGGGCCAGCGGCGGGGCGGCCGGCAACTCGTGGTCGCTGAGCGGGACCACGCCCCGATCCGCCATCCGGACCAGGGCGCTGACCGGATCGCTCCTCGGTCGGTTGCGGCGCTCCACGGCCAACGCCGTTAAGTAGTAGGACAGTTCACCGCAGGCCAGCTTCTGCCGAGTCCAACTCCGCGTCCCCCAGCGGAACTTCGGATGGAGAACGCGCAGACCAGTGCCTCCTCGCCGTCCATGGCCCAGTCCTTCGTCGCCGCACCCGGGAACCGTGGAAGCGCACCCCGGGCCGGCTCGGCTGCGAACCGCGATCGTCGGAGTCGCGACCTGGGTCTGGTCGGCCGTGGGCTCCGCCCGCTCCTCAGCGCCGCTCCCTCATCCAGGGCTACACCGAGGACCGTGTTGCCGCCCACTCGTGCTGTGGCGGGAAGCCGGCCTGGGCCGGTGCATCGGTGGGGCGCTGGCTCCGGGTCGCGGCCTTGCAGCGTGCCGCAGCTGGGGGAGCCGAGCTGTACGGACGCTGGAGCGTGATCGCGTCGCATCGGTTCGTCACGGTCAACCCGCGCGCCGGCGCGGCGAGTTCGTAGCAGGCGATGACCGCACCGCCGGCGGTGGCGATCGAGATGTACGGTCGGTCGAGCCGGCGGCGAACCTCCAACCGGGCACCGGCCAGATGCCCCGGCACCGCGTAGGAGTTTCCCTGGTACCGGACCAGGCCGTCGGCGCTGACGGTGCTGGTCGAACACACCCACAGCGGAACCGGTTTGTCGGGAAGGGTGAGCAGCGGTCCGTTGCCGGCCACCTTCTGGCCGGCGACACAGAGGTGACTGCCGAGCCTGCCGGCCGTGTCCATGCAGGCCGCGAGCTGGTCGAGGGTGCGCTGCGCGGCCTGGACGCTACAGCCGGCGGCCACCGTTCCCGACCACCAACGCCGGATGGTCGCACGGATCGCGCCGCACGCCGCACAGCGCCCCCCGCCGGGCGGCCCGGCCAGGACGCGGACGCCGTAGTGCCTGGCGACGGCGGCGAACGGCGGAGCCACCTTGGCACTGTCCGCTGAGAACACGGCGGTGGCCCGGTCGAACACCCAGCAGCCCGGAGTGCCGCCCAACCGTCTCAGGACCTGGTCGATGGCCTCGGCGAGGTGTGCGAGGTCGACACCCTCCGCCAGGGTCGCCCGCCACCGGCCGGAGTGTGGAAGCAGACCGACCAGCAGATGGGCCCGACCGGCCCGGCCCCAGCCCGGCGGCGACTCCGGAAGCTCGACCCAGTCGAACCGCACGGTTGCCTCGGACGGAGCGGAGGCGACCCCTTCACCCCCGTGTGTGCGCCCGGCGCACTCCGGGCAGGGGGGGCGCAGGCCCTGGTTGCGCAGGACGCGCGTGAAGGTGGAGTACGCCCCCGGGTAGCCCAGCTCGACGATCTCAGTGTAGAGGCAGCGGGCCGGCAGATGGGGGTCCTCCGCCAGCCGCTGGCGGCAGTACGAGAGATATCTCAGTGATTCGTCCTGGGCGGTCCTGCGCTTCTCCGGAACGCGTCTGCCCTTGACGTAGGAGCTAACCGTCTTGCGATCCCGCCCGAGTCGGCGGGAGATCTCCGCAATGGACCAGCCCTGGTGATTCAGCGCCAGTAGCTCGAGGTACTCGTCCAAGGTCAGCATGTAACCGTCCTCAGCCCTTTCGTGATCGTCACCAGAAAAATCGTGCGACCTTTTCGCTGGAGGTCCGAACCGTAACACGGATGACATCTGCTTGGAAGGTGAAAAAACGCTTCTCCTGTCGTCCCGGCGGGGTATTTTCGTAGAGCGCGTCGGGTATTGCATATCGAACGACACGGCATCCAGGCATACCAGACAAGGAAGCCCGGATGAGCGCCACCTCGCGCCACCCCAGCGGAGTTTTGGTGAGCGTGCCCGGGGTCCACATATCAAACGACTCGGGCAGGCTTCAGAAACCAACGTCGAGGGCTCTCGTTGGTGAGGTGTGAACGCACTTCGACCGGCTTTCGTGCCGACTCTTCGTTATCGTGAACCGGTCACCAGCTGTGGCAGGTGGCTCTTTGTCCCGGATCGCAGGAACATGGCCGGCGACGTCAGTACCGGATATCTCAGCAGAAACGGCGTGCGAGTGCCGCTCCCGTACACGTCGGGTCTGCTGGCCGATTTCATGCGAGAAATTCGTGAGATGGAAGAGGAATTCGCGGTCCGCTGCGGTGCGCGCCCCTCCGCGGTCGAAGGTGACGGAACGGTCGCCGTTCCGCCGGTGAGCGTCTACTGAAAGGAGAACGATCAAACATGACGGACGACATAAGAGAGTGGTTCGGCCACACCGCCCAGCTGGGCGGCCACTCGCTGGGGGAGGAGCTCTTCCTCGATCAGCTGGACTGGTCCTGGGGGGAGGTCGACCACACCTGGTTCCGCGCGACCGACGACCGGCTTCGGGAGGATCCGCCGCCCGGGCCCGGCGCCGCCGGCGAGGCCACGGGTGCCGAAACGGCTCCGACGTCCTGGTTCGCGGAGCAGGTGTCCGGGGCGCGTTCCGCGCAGCACCGGCCGAACCTCGATCCGGCTGGGAGACCGTCCCCCCGGCACCGGCAACCGGCCTGGTTCTCGGGGGTTTCCTGGACTCGTGTCATCGGATCCCTGTTCGGTCTGCTGACGGTGCTGACGGTCACCGTGGTCTGCCTCCTGGACTGGCTGTTCACCTATCACCCCCTGCAGGACGTCGCATCGGCGCGGACGCCACGCGGGCTTTCCCAGCTCTGGCCGGTAATCGTTTACGGACCGTGGCTCACCGGTTGTCTTTCCGTCCTGCGCACCGCCCTGGACCGGCGCCGCGCCACCCAATCCTGGGCGGTGGTCGTCGTCTTTTCCGGCGTCGCCACCGGCCTCTGCATCTTCGACGTTCACCGCACGGCGGCGGACATCGTCGTGGCCGGCCTGCCGCCGATCACCGGAGTCATCTCGCTCCATCAGCTGGTGCGGCAGCTGTCCGGTAGCCAACCGCCGGCGAATAGGCCGATCGGCCGCCGCCGCTCCCATCGGGCGCGGCGCTAGCACGCGACAAGTGGAGCGGTCGCCGTGCGGGTGGTGGCCGGCGATCCCGGAAACGGCCTGCCCCCTCTGGGCGGCAGGCCTCCGGCAGGCTATGCCCCCCCGATTATTCGCAGATAGCGATGGGCCACGAGCGAGACCCCGGCGGGCGGGCGGAGACTTCGTGGATCACCGTCCTCCGGGATCGGTCCTGCGGCTAGAGTCGAGCGTGCCCGAGCACCTCCGTAGTCCAGGCGAATGGCTTCCGCGACCAGCTCGGCCAGCGAGCCATCGTCCGAGGAGTAGTCGTATTTAATGTGCACTCTGCCATTCTCCCCTACCGTCGTTCCGTCATGACTCACCATGAGAAACCCTGGCAAAGATCTATGGCATATGCCGACCCGGACCGTTATGAAAACGAGATCTACCGGGAGATAATCCGGCGCCCCGCCGAGCCGTCGGCCGTGACCTGTGCGCGCCCGGCGGAGGACCCGGTGGGAACGTGCGGACGCGGCGTCAGGCCGTCTTGAGGTCGAAATTCACGGAACGGATCTTGGCCTGGGGGTCGTCGGGGTTGATGACCGTCGCCACGCCACCGGACAGCTTCGAGTGCGCCGGCGCGCTCGGTGAGACCTGCGTCGGGATCAGCACGGCCGCGCTTCTCAGCGGGTTGAGGCCTGCGGGAAACGTGCAGGTGACGGTGAGGCCGCCCGAGTTGGGTGTACACGAGGTGGGGAAGTACGGGCCGATGGCGGCGGTGCCGCTGGGCAGGTTCACCGTGACGGTGGTCGGCGAGAGCGTCCTGTTGGGTCCCTGGTTGACCAGCAGCACGTGGACCATCAGCTCACCACCGACGGGTGCGGGGTCGGGGACGGGGGCGAGGTGCGCCACCGGGACACTCGCCGGGGCCGGAGGTGGAACCGTGGCGCGGTCGTCCGCCGGCACGGTCGCGTCCGCGGCCGGGGCCGCCGTCAGCGCACATGCCGTCAGTACCGTCCAGAGCAGCGCTCGGCGGAGCGGACCTGACCTGCGGGTCATGATTACCACCTGTCTTTCCGATAGTTCGATCGCGCGGGTCCCGGCGCGGACGTGCCGGGTTCGCCGAGGTGCCCGGGCGAGGTGGGCGGGCGTCCTCATCGCCACACCTGGACGTAGTGGGCGGAGAAGGTGATCGGGTTGTTGTTCTGCGGTGCCGGGTGGTAGTTGCCGGCGTCGATGGAGAGATTGAGGATGATGTACGCCTGGAAGTTCGTCCCCACGCCCGTCCCGTCGGAGTAGATCTTGACGCCGTCGACGTACCAGTCGACCGAGGTCGCGCCGTAGTACGCGCCGATCTTCACCCACTGGTTGGCGGAGACCGAGCTGGGGCTGGTGTAGTAGTCGTGGGCCGCGTTGATGTGGTTGGTCAGCTCCAGGAGCTTCGGGTTGTCCGGGTGGTACTCGAACTTGTCGATCTCAGTGTCGCCGTTCTTCCAGCTCCACAGGGCGGGCCAGGCGCCGTAACTCGGCGGCATAAGGACGTATCCCTCGATGTAGTCGCCGGTCTGGACCTGGAAGCCCTGGGTCGACCCCTCGGTGGTGAGCAGCCCGGTGGTCCACGCCTTCTTGCCGTTTGCCAGGATGGTGCTGCTGGGCTGCGCCGTGAAGGTGACGGTCCCGTTGCCCGAGGTGATGGCGCTGGGGGTCAGCAGATCGAGCTTGTCATCGTTCGGGTTGCTGTTGCCGTACTGGTAGGCACTGGTCTTGTTGGCCACCCACCGGCTGCCGAAGACGATCGGGGAGGTGAACTCCTCGTCGAAGACCAGGGACTTCCCCGCCGTGGGCGTCCCCGGCGTGCCCCCCCGAGGAGACGGTCCGCGTGAGCGGGGGGAGGTCGTGGTAGCCAGCCGAGTCCAGGTAGTAGCCGAACTCGGTGTAGCTGCCGGCAGGGAAGGCGCGCAAGCCGGTGACCAGCGTGTAGCCGCTCGGGCAGATCGTGACGGCGCCGGTCGAGCCCGGGTAGTCGTAGTTGTTGCCGGCCGAGTCCCTTACCGCGACGCCGAGTTGGAGGACCGTCTCGCAGGCGGAGGAGTGCACGGTCAAGGTGGCGGTGACCGGGGTGTTCGGCGCGACACCGATCGGCGCGAGGCTGTCCTGGGTGATGGTGGCCGCGGCGCCGGCGCGACCGGGGAACGCGAGGACGAGCAGAAACGCGGCGGTCAGCATCACGATCCGGTTCGTGAACCGCATGGTTCTCCCTTCGTAGGGCGGACATGGCGCAGTCACCGGGCGTCGGCATGTCGGCCGTTCCGGCGCGTTCGGCAGCGGTGAGCGCTCAGCTGCAAACGTTCGCATGCCGCCAAGTGTGACTTCGGCATCGACGTTTGACCGGAAAATTCTCATATCATACGAGATTGGGCCCGAGCTCGCGCGAAATGGTCAGCGGTCCGGGGATGTTGAAGGTACGGTTCGGCCGGCCGAGGCGGCGCGGCCAAGTGGCCGCTCAGGCTTGGCCCTTCGACGTCCCCCGGACGGGGGTGGTGAACGCCGGCCGGTGCAGCGCCTCGGTCAGCGATTCGCGCCAGTCGGGTGGTTCGGCGATCCCGACCGTGGCCCAGCGGGCATGGCCGAGGACGCTGAACGCGGGCCGCCGGGCAGGGCGGGGGAAGGCCGCCGAGGTGGTCGGACGGACCCGGTCGGGGTCGAGGCCGGCGAGCTCGTAAGCCGTGCGGGCCAGCTCGTACCAGGTGGTGCGACCGGACGCCGAACCGTGGTAGACACCGGGCGGAGCCTGGTCGGTGCGGCCGAGCGCGACCAGCAACCGGGCCAGATCGCGTGTCCAGGTGGGCTGTCCGTACTGGTCGGCGACGACGTCGATGGTGTCACGTCGGGCGGCCAGGCCAAGGACGGTCGTGACGAAGTTGCGGCCGTGCTCGCCGTACAGCCAGGCGGTGCGGACGACGTACCCGGTGTCGGGCAGGAGCTCGGCGACCGCCCGTTCGCCGACCAGCTTGCCGCGGCCGTACGCGTTGATCGGGCTGGTGGGGGCCGACTCGGGATAGGGCTCGATGGCGTCGCCGGACAGCACGTAGTCGGTGGACACCTGCAGCAGGCGGGCTCCGGTCGCCCGACAGGCGAGCGCCAGCTGGCGAACTCCCCCTCCGTTGACGGCGGTTGCCGCGACCTCGGCACTCTCGGCGGCGTCCACGTCCGTCCAGGCGGCACAGTTGATCACCACGTCGTGGTCGGCGACGGCGCGGTGGACGGCCTCCGGATCGGTGATGTCCAGCGCCGCGCGGTCGAGTGCGGTGGTCCGCTCGTCCGCCAGCAGGGTCCGCAGCTCGCGGCCGAGCATCCCGCCGGCGCCGGTCAGCAGCCAGCGGGTCACGACAGGGCCGCCCGGGTCTTCAACGGCTGCCACCAGGCGCGGTTGTCGATGTACCACGCGACGGTATCGGCCAGGCCCTCCGCGAAGGAGATCTGTGGCCGGTAGCCGAGTTCCTGTCGGATCTTGCCGAAGTCCAGCGAGTAGCGCCGGTCGTGCCCCTTGCGGTCGGGCACCTGCCGGACCATCTGCCAGCCGTGCCCGGTGGCCTCCAGCAGCAGGCCGGTGAGCTCCTTGTTGGTGATCTCGGTGCCGCCGCCGATGTGGTACACCTCGCCGGCCCGGCCGCCGCGCAGCACCAGCTCGATGCCACGGCAGTGGTCGGAGACGTGCAGCCAGTCGCGCACGTTGCCGCCGTCACCGTACAGCGGTACCTGCCTGCCGTCGATCAGGTTCGTGATGAACAGCGGGATCAGTTTCTCCGGGAACTGGTGGTGACCGTAGTTGTTGGAGCAGCGGGTGACCGACACGTCGAGGCCGTGGGTGCGGTGGTAGGCCAGGGCCAGCAGGTCGGATCCGGCCTTCGAGGCGGCGTACGGCGAGTTGGGGGCGAGTGGCGACTCCTCGGTCCAGGAACCGTCGTCGATGGAGCCGTAGACCTCGTCGGTGGAGACCTGGACGAACCTGCTGACGCGATGCCGGACGGCGGCGTCCAGCAGCACCTGGGTGCCGACCACGTTGGTCCGCACGAACGGTGCCGCTCCGGAGATCGAGCGGTCGACGTGCGTCTCGGCGGCGAAGTGGACCACCGCGTCGTGACCCGACATCACGTCGTTCACCGTCCGCACGTCGCAGATGTCGCCATGAACGAAGGCGTATCCGGGGAGATCGGCCACCGGCGCCAGGTTCTCCCTGACGCCCGAATAGGTGATTTTGTCCAGGACGGTAATGCCGGCCCTGGGGTCTGCTTTCAGTAGGTGTCGGACGAACTCGGAACCGATGAAACCGGCACCGCCGGTGACCAGGATGCGCATGGTGGCGAAGTCTAGCTCGGCTCTGGATAGCCGACATGAATCTCCGTCAGAAGATTTCCGATCGACCGTCGGCGCACTACGCTGCCCTGCCATGCGAGGAATCCTGCTGGCCGGTGGCACCGGCTCGCGACTCTGGCCGGTGACCCGATCGGTGTCCAAGCAACTGCTGCCGGTCTTCGACAAACCGATAGTATACTATCCACTTGCTACTCTGGTGATGGCCGGAATCAGTGAAGTCCTGATCGTCACCACGCCCGAGGACCGGCCCCAGTTCCGCCGACTGCTCGGCGACGGCGGACAGTTCGGCCTCCGCCTCGAGTACGTCGTACAGGGGAGCCCGGGGGGCATCGCCCAGGCGTTCCTGCTCGCCGCGGAGTTCATCGGCGGCGAGGCGGTCGCCCTCATCCTGGGCGACAACATCTTCCATGGCAGCGGGCTCGGCACCCGGCTGGCCCGGCAAGCGGACCTGAAGGGTGGTCGGGTCTTCGCGTACCCGGTTGCCGACCCCTCGGCGTACGGCGTGGTGGAGTTCGACGAGGCGGGCCAGGTGCTCTCCATCGAGGAGAAGCCGAGCCGGCCGAGGTCCAGGTACGCGGTCCCCGGGCTGTACTTCTACGACAACCGGGTGGTCGACATCGCCCGGGGTCTCCGCCCCAGCCCCCGTGGGGAGCTGGAGATCACCGACATCAATCGCAGGTACCTGGAACTGGGTGAGCTGTACGTCACCCGGCTCGACCGGGGCACGGCCTGGCTCGACACCGGCACCTTCGTCTCCATGGTCCAGGCCTCGGAATTCGTCCGGGTGATCGAGGAGCGTCAGGGCTTCAAGGTCGGCTGCGTCGAGGAGGCGGCCTGGCGGGCCGGGCTGATCGGCGACGCTCAGCTACAGCTGTTGGCCGAGCCGTTGCTCAAGAGCGGATATGGCCGGTATCTGCTCGACCTGCTGGAGGAGGACAAGCAGTGCGCATCCGTGAGCTGACCATCGAGGGCGCCTTCGAGGTCGTCCCGCAACTCCACGGCGACCAGCGGGGACTGTTCACCGAGTGGTACAGGTTCGATCGGCTGGCCGAGGCGGCGGGCCGGTCGCTGCGACTCGCCCAGGCCAACCTCTCGGTGTCCTCCCGCGGCGTGGTGCGCGGTATCCACTTCGCCGACACGCCGCCAGGGCAGGCGAAGTACGTGACCTGCGTGCGCGGTGCGGTGCTGGACGTGGTGGTCGACCTGCGGGTCGGTTCGCCCACCTTCGGTCGCTGGGAGGCCGTCCGGCTCGATGACGTCGAGCGCCACGCGGCCTTCCTGCCGGAGGGGTTGGGCCATGGGTTCTGCGCGCTCACCGACGTCGCCACACTGAGCTACCTGTGCTCGGCGACGTACAACCCGGCCGCCGAACACGCGGTGCATCCGTTCGACGCGGAACTGGGTATCGAGTGGCCCGGCACGACGCCGCTGCTCTCCGCCAGGGACGCCGCGGCGCCGACCATGGCCGAAGCGGTGGCGGCCGGACTGCTGCCCTCCTACGAGGTGTGCCGGTCCTACCTGGCTTCGCCCAGTCATCTCCCGTGACGGGCGGGCCTTGAGGATCTGACACTTCCACAGTCACCGCGACACGCAAGGGCGTTGTCGCCGCGAGATGGGGAAAAAGGTGATTCTCCGCACGGCCCGGCGCGCGTCGGCGAATTCCGTCGGGGCTGACCGGGTGATCTACTAAAGGCGGAGCTCCGGTGCCACCGCGGGTCGGTGGTGCGCACACATAATTTCCTTGCTCGGCAAGCACCGCAGTGCCCGTGCGCGGTCGTGAACTTTTATGCGTGGCCTGCGTGTTCACTCTCAGCTCTGCAGGAAGGCACGGAATGAAGAAGAATTCGCTCCGCAGATCTCATATCAGGGCCGCCACCATGGTGTCGGCGGCGAGTGCGCTGGCGATGGTGGTCAACCTGGCCTCGACGACGATCGCTGTGGCCGAGGCGATCGAAAAGCCCGGTGTCCACCACACTCACGTGGTGCCGGGCCCGAACGGCGCCCTGAGCGCCGACATCGCCCACCGCGCGACGCAGCTGCTCAGGCGTGACGACCCGCCAGGGCGTGATCACCACGAGCGTCCGGGCCCGCAGGGTCCCCAGGGCGTCCCCGGTGCGCAGGGCCCCCAGGGCCCCCAGGGCAACAGCGGCCCGCAGGGGGTTCCGGGGATCGGGGGGGCGCAGGGGCCGCAAGGAGGGACGGGGGGCGAAAAGGGGGGGGGACCGCCGGGGGCCCAAGGGGCGTAGAGGGTTTCGAGGGGGAAAAGGTCCCAGGGTGTTTCGAGGAGGGCGGGTGGCAGAGG
>NZ_JBVHLF010000028.1:80648-94494 GCF_055559155.1 Kitasatospora sp. NPDC024654 | reverse complement strand
CTCCGGTTCGCCTTCGACTGGCGGGTGCCCTTCGACAACAACACATCCGAGCAAGCCATCCGGATGGCCAAGATCCAGCAGAAGATCTCCGGCGGTTGGCGCACGGCACTCGGCGCCGAGCGCTTCTTCGCCGTGCGCGGCTACCTATCCACCGCCGCCAAGCAGGGCCGCAACCTGCTCGACGCCATCACCCGGCTCTTCGACGGCCGAGGAGCCTGGATCCCCACCCCGATCTCACCACCAAACCAGTCACCAATTATGCTGGCACTCGCCGCATAGCACTGGTGTCCACACTTCTGGGGGAGCCCCCCGAGCCAGTAGCCGCGCTCGCACGCGCCGTCGCAGCAAACCGCAAGGGTCACGCGACCATCGGGGCACTGGCGCCGTCGCCCTGGCTCTTCCCCGGAGGCCAGCCCGGACGCCCAATCAGCACCACGCAACTCACCCAGCGGCTCAACCAGCTCGGGATCCGACCCAACCAGGCCCGTAGCACCGCGCTCTTCCAGCTCGCCACCGAGATCCCCGCCGCGATCCTCGCCCGCACCCTGGGCATACACACCGACGTCGCCGTCGCCTGGCAGCGTCTCTCCGCCGGCGACTGGGCCAACTACGCAGCCGAAGTCAGCCACCGCTACCCACCCGGAAGGCAACAACACGATGCACCGTGACGACCAGCCAGCGAGTAAGCCGCCGGGGATCTCACCGGAACGGGTTGCCGAAGCAGAAGAGATCATCAACCGTGTCACACAGTGGGCCGCAGACCGCCTCGATGTCGTCGGCCTCCTCCTCGTCGGGTCGTGCGCTCGCAATGCCGCACGACCCGACTCCGACATTGACCTCGTCCTCCTCACGACAGACGAGTCCCAGTACTCCGACAACACATGGGCTGACGAGCTCGCCCTCGGCAAATTGATCAGAACCCAGTCATGGGGACCGATCAGCGAACGACGCTTTGCCACGGGATCAGGCTTGGAAGTCGAGATCAACATTGGGCACCCCGACTGGGCGCAGACGAACCCGGTCGATCCCGGCACACGCCGAGTCGTCACCGACGGCGCCCGCCCCCTACACGACCCGGGGGCCATCCTTGCCTCCCTGATCCGGGCCTGCCGATCGTGACGACCTCGGCACCGAACGGCTGACTCAAGGGGCATTCGGACAGTTCCAATACCCGACGTCACCATTACACGTCCGGCTCCGCCTCCAGCGCGACGCCATCGACCTCCTCAGCCGCACCCTCGGCAAGCCGTTCGAGGCCGCCACCAACCCCGACGACAGCGACGACCCGCCGCTTTGTGCAGCACCTGTCCGCTGACGTTGCCGTCAACTACTGCCGTCAGATGCCTGAGAAGCCCCGCCAGAGTGTTCCTGGCGGGGCTTCTCATTTGCTCGCGCTATCCAAATTAGCGGTGACGGATTTACGTGACGAGGCCGCGAAGCTACTCCACAGCACTCGCCGGGCCTTGGCTAATTCATCCTGCAGAACGAGCCTTGATCCACTCCCGCTCGAACTCTTCTGGCGCTATCTCTGCAGCATCAAACTCCGGCTGGTCAGAGATTTCTCGAAGATCGAGCGGAAAAGCGACTTCAGAAAGACCGACACTTGCCGTCTCATGCAATTTGTCCGCCCACTCAGTCCTACCATCCCGAAAGAATTGAATCTTCCGGGTCTCGTATTCGTCTTCGCCAAGCTCACTCAGATAGAGGATCGGCTCATCCTCAAGATCGTGACTCCATGCCACCCTGACGTATCTCACGCTAGTTCCTTCCAGACCCAACGATGCGCCCAGTGAGATCGAGAGGCCCATCGTTGAGTATATAGAACACTCCTGGCCTACCCTGACGCACATCCAGCCCACGCACATCGATCGAAATATAGTGCGAGACCTTTCTCCCCAGCCAGGGCACTCGATAGAAGGCGGCGGATAGCTGCCCCGGCCTCTTTGTCCCAGGCGCAATATCGGTGAGATATTGACCATCGCCGAACTTGGCGTCGTTTGGGTTCGCCGCTTGGGTGGACGGGCGAAGCTCTTGGCTCGCCAATATTCCATCATGTCCCGCTTCATTGGTGTAGTGATGCAGGACATCCGGAATCTCGTCATTGCAGTTGTGGACCAGGACCGGCGTGGCCCCTGCCAGCACATAGTACGTGTGGAGCTGGTCGACGGTGAGGTTGTGGGTGACCTGAGGGGCAGTCTCGTAGTTGCGGACTGACGTGACAGTGACGACCGATCCGTCGGGCAGGCGGAGGTGGTCGCCGACCTTGAGATCCGCCGCGCCTGTCCAGCGGTCGGTGGTCGCGTCCCAGTACGGGTGGTGCTGGGTGGACGTGATGCTGGTGGTCGGGGCGGCCGTGTGGGCGGAGGCGGCGAGGGTGAGTGCCGGGGCGGCAGCGGGGGTGGTCAGTTTGAGGTCGGTGAACTCCTGGTCGTTGGGGGTGGTGATGACGTCCGTGATGGGCTCGGCCTTGGTGACACCGGTCTGAGGGTCGGTGGCCATGACGGAGTCGCTCGTGGTGAGTTGCTCGATGGGCTTGGTGGTGCCGTCGGCGAGGAGCACCTTGGTGCCCGGCAGGAAACTGTTGGTCGGGCAGCCCCCGCCCGACAACCCCTCGGCGTCAGAGGACAGGCCCCTGGCGCCGCTGATCAGACCGGCGGCTGCCTCGCTGCCGGCGCCGGTGATCGCGCCTGCGGCTCCGCCGACGGCCATCTGTGTGGCTAGAGCGCCTACGGAGTGGTCGGTGTTGCCGTCGAGCATGTTGTTCAGGCCTGCGCCTAGGGCGCCGACTGCTGCTCCGCAGCCTGCGGCGGCCGCTACTGCGCTGGCCCCGCCAGTTTCCAGGCCTCCGGCTGCACCGGCGCCGTAGCAGAAGGTGCCTGCGACGGTTTCGACTGTGGTGACGAGTAGGGCGCGGGCGACGGGGTGGTCGGTGGTGTAGTTTTCGGCTCGTTTCACGGCGTTGCTGCCGTGGCACCAGAGGTCGTAGGTGCTGCACTTCTTGGTGCCGCGGGCGTTGCCCGTGGCGGCCTTGGCACCGCCGCCTCCGCCACCACCGTGGTGGGCGGTGCCACCGTGGGAGCCGCTGCCACCGTTGCCGTTGCCGTTGCTGGGGGTGGTGGCGGCAGTGGTTTGGATCGCGGCGACGGTGCAGGGGACGCCGTAGCAGGGCATCTCACCGCATGGGCCGGCCGCGAAAGGACTGCACCAGGTGGGACCGCCGCTACCGCCCTCGTTGGAGTACGGCTGCTTGCCGGTGGGGTCGCTGGCGTCGACGGGGGTGTTGTCGCTGTAGGCGTAGCCGTTCCACTGTTGTGGGTCGTCAGGGGTGAACAGTGGGTCGGGGTTGAGGAAGCGTCCGTGGACGGGGTCGTATTCGCGGGCTCCGAGGTTGGTGAGTCCGGTGGAGGGGTCGAGGGTTCCGCCGACGAAGCCCTTGTCGCCGGCCCAGGTGTTCGGTGTGGGCTGGGTGCCGCGCGGGTTGCCGAACGGGTCGGTGGGGCGTCGGGTGACGGTCTGGGCGGTGTCGGTGCCGATCTGGACGCCGTTGGTGCCGTGCGGGTCGGCCACCTGGTAGACGAGCTGTCCGCCGCCCGTGGCGGCGGTGACCCGGGTGATGGTGATGCCGCCGGGTGCGTCGTAGTAGCGCACGTCGGACATCGAGCCGCTGGCAGTGTTCAGTGTGAGCTCGTCGGCGCCGAGCTCGAGGGTGGTCTGGCCGGGGTCGCGGCGGATCAGCTGGTTGCCGTCCGCGTCGTACAGGTACGAGGTTCCGGACGACTGTCCGGTCTTTGTGACCGAGGCGAGCTGGTCCTCACCGTTCCAGGTCAGCGTCGTGGTGCCGGTAGTGTCGGTAACCGCGGTGGTGTTGCCCAGGGCGTCGTACTGGTACGACGAGGTGCTGGTACCGGAGGCCGACGTGGTGGTGGTGCCCAGCAGGGCGTGCGGACCACCCGTGCCACCGCCCGTGTTCGGCGCGTTGGTCGGAGTGTTGACCGACTTGGGTGCGCCGAAGGTCTGGGTGGTGGTCGTGTCGTTGGCGGTGTTGCCGCTGGGGTCGTGCTGAACCAGCGAGGTGCGGTTGCCCGTGGCGTCGTAGGTGTAGCTCTGCCAGTACGGCGCGGGGCCGCCGACGCTCGGCTTGGCCGGCGAGCCGGTCATGGCCGGGCCACTGCTGTTGGTGCAGCCGCCGATGCCCGGGACGGACGGCGCCGCCTTCGTGCTCGTGCCGGCGGTGTCGGTCCAGGCGTTGGTGAGCCGTCCCAGGTAGTCGTAGGTGAAGCACTGGGTGTCGGTCGCCGACGCGTTCTGCAGGTCGCTCGCCGAGGTGACCTGACCGGAGGGGTTGTAGGTGTAGGAGGTCTGGTCGAGCGAGGTGGTGCCGGTCTGCCGGTCGAGGTGGGAGCTGACGACATGTCCGGTCGCCCAGTCGTAGTTCTGGGTGGAGACCACCTGCGTGCCCCAGTCGCCCACGGTGGTGCGGGTGGGACGGCCGAGGACGTCGTACTGGACGTCGGTGACCAGCGTGTTGTTACCACCCGATCCGATCATGAGGCCGGTGTTGCTGTAGAGGTAGTCGACCTCCTCGGCGGGCAGGCCGCCCACCGCGGGCAGGTCGGTGTAGTTGAGCAGGCCCAGGACGGGCGAGTAGCTGTTGGTGGTGGTGTAGGTGCCGGCCAGTGCGCCCTCGGTGGAGGGGATGGTGGTGCTGGCGCCGAGCGGGCGGTCCATGGCGTCGTAGCCGGTGACCGCCTGAGTGTAGGCACTGCCCGAGGCCCCGCCCACGTACCGGGTGGAGGAGGTCAGCTGGCCCTTGGCCAAGGTGTCGTACGTCCAGCCCGCGAGCTGGTTCGCCGGCGCCACGCTGCCCTGGTACATCCCCGTCTTACGACCCAGCAGGTCATAGGTGTAGGCGAGGGTGTTGCCCTTGGCGTCGGTGGTCGAGGTGACCTGGGAGCTGTTGTCGTAGGTGCTGGTGCTGATCCCGGTGTCGGGGTCGTTGACCGTGGTCTGGCGGCCGCGCAGGTCGTAGCCGTAGGTCCAGGTGTTGCCCGAGGAGTCGGTGCGGGTGAGCGGCTTGCCCTCCGGGGTGTAGGTGGTGGTGGTGATGTCGGCGTCAGTGGCGTTACCGGTGGGCGTGGCGGTGTGGTACTGCCACTGCTGGGTGGTGTTGCCGCGGGCGTCGGTGAAGGTGCTGGTCGCCGTGCCGCCCTGGGGCGGGGTGACGTCGGTGCGGTCGGCGCCGGGGTAGGCGGTGGTGGCGGTCCACTGCTGCTGCCCGTAGGAGACGAACGCGCTGGTGACCGGTCGGCCCATGCCGTCGTAGGTGGTCCAGGTCTGGCCCGGGACCTGCGAGTCCTGCGGGGCGAAGATCGTCCCGTTGGGCTGGGTAGTGCTGTCGTAGTACGGGTTGGAGGTCTTGACCGTCCAGCCGTGCGAGTCGTACACCGTGTCCGTGATCAGGCGCCCGGCGTCGCCGGTCGCCGTGCTGGACTGGGTCTGCCGCAGCCGGCCCAGACCGTCGTACAGCTCGTTCTTGGTCTGGTAGCTGCCGTCCTCGTTGATCGTCTGCGAGGTGACCACCGACGGACCGGTCAGGCCGTTGACCGCGTAGGAGAACTTGTCGTTCGGCGACAGGCTCGTCGCCCGGTCCGGCTGCCACACCGCGACCAGCCGGCCCAAACCGTCGTACTGCTCGGTGGTGGCGTGGCCGTTGGCGTCGGTGGCGACCAGGGGCAGGCCGCGGCCCGGGTCCATGGTCTTGGTGTTGGCCCAGGCGGCACCCATCGGCCCGGTCGTGGTGACCTTCGTCGGCAGTGCGCCGGTGGCCGGGGTGTACGCGGTCAGCGTGGTCGCGCCGTCCGGGCCCGCGGCCGAGAGCACCCGGCCGTAGACGTCGAAGGACGAGGTGGTCAGCGTGACGTACTGCGGCTGTCCGTTGCCGTCGTAGGAGTTGACGGCCTGAGTCGTGGTCGGCTCGCCGAGCGCGCCGGCCTGGCCGAAGGGCTGGCCGTCGTAGAGGGTGCGGTTGTCGGAGACGGTGTTGGTCGCGTTCGGCGTGGTGCCGCACGGACCGGTGACCGCCCGCGACTGCGACTGCAGCTCCAGCATCATCGGGTTGCTGCCGGTCGCGTAGCTGGTGGTGGTGCAGATCTCCGGGGTGGCGGCGGTGCCGTCGCCCTTGTCGTCCACCGTCACCGGACGGTCGGCGTTGGTCGGGTCCAGCGTGGTCACCTTGTTGGTGGTGCGCCAGGAGCCGTTCGCCAGCTGGGCCCAGGTGGTGTCGGTGGTGCTGGTCGCGTCGTAGCGGGCGACCAGGTTCGGCATGCCGTTCTGCTGGACGTGGGTCGCGGTGGTCACCGGACCGGTGGCGACGGTCGCCGAGGCCTGCACGACCGAACCGTTCAGCTGGTTGTACTGCTGGCTGCCGAGCACGGTGCCCGAGCGCCAGTTGTCGTCGGTCACCGTGACCGGGGTCGCACCCGGGTACGGGGTGAAGGTGTCGGTGACACTGCGGGTGGTTCCGTTGGCGAGGTAGTCGCCGTTCATGCCCCGCATGAACGTGGCGACCTGCTCGGTCTGCGGCGCCTCGCCCGGGTTCCCGCTACCGGTGATGGTGGTCACCGACTGGTAGCCGCGGAAGTCATCCCAGGTGCGGGTCTTCGGGTCGGTCCATTCACCGTCGTTGCGGTGCCAGGCGGCCGGGCCGTTGTAGGTGTAGCTGGTCGTCTTGACCATCGACGGCCCGGTCACCGGGTCCTGCTCGGCGATCGAGGTCACCAGGAACTTGTTGAACCAGTCGGCGACCGGGTTCGTCGAGGACGAGCCGGGCAGGTACCAGTGCACCGGCATGCACGCCATGGTGTTGCCGTCCTCGGAGGACGGCATCGTGTTGTTGACCCGGGAGCACTGCGGCGCCGAGTAGTTGACGTTGATCTGGCCACCGGTCTCGGTGGTGATCTGCTGGATCCGCGGCCGGTAGAACGCCGGCTCCGCCGGGGTCAGCCCGTCCACCCGGTTCGGCAGCTCACGCGGCGTGAACGTCACCGCCGGCAGCGTCACCGCCGCCTGGCCGTCCGTCCCCGTCCGCTGGATCGAGGACAGCCACAGCGCCGGCTTGGTCCCGTCCCCCGGATCCGGGAACGTGTGCTTCAGCGCCCACGAGTCGACCGTCGTGTACGAGGAACCGACCAGCACCTGGGTGCTGATCGTGGAGAGCATCAACGGCGACCAGAAGGTCGGCGAGTAGTTCGTGCAGGTCCCCGACGAGGCACAGGCCTGGTCCAGCGGGGAGTCGGGCCAGTTGACCTGGTTCGCGCTGGTGCGCTGCGCGGTCGTGCAGGTGACGCTGCCCGAGGCGGTGCACCGCTCGGAGGTGGTGAACAGCACCTTCGCCCCCGGGCTCGCGGTACCGTTCGCCGCGAGCTGGTCCGGCAGCCGCTGACCGTAGGCGATCTGGGTGACCTCGGCGGCCCGCACGTACTGGGTGAGGGTGCCGGTGCCGTTGTTCTGGCCGCCACCACGGCTGTAGTAGTTGGTCTCCTGCGCGTAGGAGTAGGTGGTCAGGTTCTGGTTCGGATCCACGACGTAGTCGAGGTTCCAGCGCCAGCCCTCCTGGCAGAAGGAAGAGGAGCCCGTCGAGGAGTTGTAGCAGTCGTCGCCGCTCTTGGGCGAGTAGACCGGCTCGTACTCCACCGAGTTGGTCGCCGGGTCGCTGTGGTTGCCGCCCGGCAGGTGGTTCTGACCGAAGTAGTACTGGACCCCGTCCGACGTGGTCACCCGCCAGAACTCACCGTTGTGCGCCTCGTTCGCCGCACCGGTCAGCTGCTCGACCTTCGAGCCGTCGTCACCCTGCAGATGCCAGATGCCCGTCGCGTCGTCACGCACCAGCGTGCCCGAGTGGCCACCCAGGTTCAGCACGGCGTTCTGCCCCGCCCAGCACTCGTCACCGGAGTTGGTGATGCCGTCGTTGATGCAGCCCTGGTAGGAGCGCTCGATGAAACCCGGCTGGTAGTCCCAGCCCTCACCCACCCAGGACGCCTGCGCGTTCTGCGACGAGGTCTTGCCGTCCACCGCCGAGGAGTCGTACGAGAGCGCGACATCCGGGCCGCTGCCACCGATCGACGACGGCGTCTGGATCGGATACGAGTAGGTGAAGCCACCCACGTTCGACCCGGCACTCCAGGAGTTCGACGGCGAGAGCGAGGTGGCCGTGTAGTTCCCGGTCGTACCGGACGGCGCCGTGGTCGCCGCCAGCACCATCGGCGCAGCAGTCGTTGCCGAGGCCTGGACGAAGTCCGCCTGGCTCGCGCCGTGGGAGGCGTTCACGGTGGGAGCGGTGGTCGGCCCCCGGGGCAGCGCGACCTCGGCGGTCAACACGCCCGTCTTCGGGTCCACGCTGGACGCCACCGGCGTCTGCTTCTGGCAGGCCGCCTCCTGCGGGGTGGTCAGCGCACAAGCCGGCAGCGCCACGAGATGTGTCCGGTCGGTGTTCACCGAGTCCTGCAGGGTCTTCAGGTCCAATGCGACCTTGACCGTGCCGCCCGTGGCACCACCGGTGTCCGAGAGTGCCACCATCGGGCCGGTCGTTCCGGCCGCCTTGCCCTGAGTGGCACTGGTCACCTGGACCGTGACCGCATGTCCGGTGTCACCGTTCCCGGCGGCCACCTTGACCGGCAGTTGGCCGGCCTGGACGGCATCCCCGCCCAGTGTCACCGTCGACGTCCCCGACGGCGACGTGGGAGCCGAGGGCTTGTACGTCCCCGGCACCGGGAACTGCGGCGCCTTCGGCTTTGACGGCACCAGGTTGGTGCCCTTCACCGCCTTCTGCCCCGACCCGAGTGAGATCTTCGGCTTCCACACCTTCCCGTGCGGCCGGTGTGCGGCCATCGCCTCGGCGGACGGCGCCGCCAACAGAGAGGTCAACACCGTCAGGAGAGTGAAGAGGCTCAACCATCGGTGTCTCACCCCCCACCACCATCGTCCCATTGGCGTCTGTAGCCGCCACTGCTTCACGGTTTCTCCAGATACTCAAGAGTTCTTCGCGATCGCACATTTAAGCGATTGCGTGAGAAACCTTAAGGTCGCCTGAGAGGTGCATAGTGGTGCAAATCGGAACTGCTGATCACCACTCAGTGCGATCGTTACCGAACCGACAGATACACAGTCAGGATATATGCACATAAGTACAGTTCGACCTGTCAGTCCGCCGGGAGACCATCAGGTTTCACGCGGAGATCCATCCGGATCGAGCGGGCACACTCCCAGGAAAGATTGAGCAGACTTCATGTCCTATTGGCGACCTCTGTCCGGCGCCCGACGGCCCACAATCAGGCGAGGCAGACACATCCCCCGTCTGGTCGCGTTCGCCGCCACCAGTGCGCTCGGCCTGGCAAGCCTCAACGCTCCGTTCGCCCAGGCCGCGACGCCCTCACCGGCCCCGAACGGCACCGCAGTCACGCCGGCGGACACCGCCACCACGCCGCCCCCGGGGCTGACGCCCGAACTCCAAGGCATCCTGAACGCCAGGCTCCAAGCCCAGTCCACCGGGAAGCCGGTCGTGGTCGACGCGTTGACCACCGAGACCTCGCAGACCACGGTCGCGCCGGACGGCAAGTTGACGACCGCGGCCGACTCCCTCCCGGTGCGCACCAAGAGCGGCGGCGGCTGGATCGACCTGGACGCGTCGCTGCACCAGAACACCGATGGCACCGTCAGTCCTGCGGCCACCTCGAACGGGCTCTCCCTGTCCGGTGGCGGCAACGGCCCGCTGGCGACGATCACCACCACGGACGGCAAGAGGCTCGCCGTCACCGCACCGTTCATGCTGCCCGCACCGACGCTGAACGGCGCCACCGCGACCTACGCCAACGTGCTGCCGGACGTCGACCTCCAGGTCACCGCGCTGACCAACGGCGGCTGGCGGGACGTCATCGTCGTGAAGACGGCCGCGGCGGCCGCTAACCCCGCTCTGGCGGACCTGCACTTCCCGATCTCCGCCGACGGATTGAACGTCAGCACCGACGCGGCCGGCAACGTCAGCCTCACCGACTCCACCGGCGCGGTCCGTCTCCAGGCCCCCACGCCGTTCGAGTGGGACTCCAGCACCACCGCCCCGACGACGCCGCCCGGTACGGCGCCGGCCGCGCCCGCCGCGCGGGCCCGCACACTGATGGCCGCACCAAGGGCCGCTGCGGCCGATCCCGCCGCACCGTCCACCGCCTCCAGCCCCGCTGGTCCCGGTGAATACGCCGTCCAGGCGCCCATCAGTGTCAAGGCCAGCGACACCGGTATCGACCTGACCCCCGACCCGACCACCTTCGGCAAGGGCACCGGCCCCTGGTACCTGGACCCCGCGATCAGCGCGAACAGCAGCGCGAATGCGGCCACCCAGGTCCAGGAGTATCTCCCCAACAGCAAGTACTACTCCACCGCCCAGCAGGACCTGGGCATGGGCTACTGCGCCTACCCCGACTGCCCTGCTGCCGGTCGCGAGCGCGCCTACTTCCAGATCGGCATCAGCTCCCTGATCTACACCCAGCCGGGCGGCGCGCCCCAGCCTCCCACGGTCTACGGCTCGACCCTCCTGGCCAACGTCGACGGCGCTTCCAGCCCCTCCACCAGCACCCCGCTGGATCTGTTCTGGACCGGCCCGATCGACGCCAACACCACCTGGAACACCCAGCCCTGCAACGGCTCCGGGCTGTTCGGCGGCTGCCAGAAGATCGGCACGGCCTGGATGTCGGGCACGCAGCAGGTCGGCTTCGACGTCACCGCGCAGATGCAACAGGCCGCCCAGGGCAAGTGGGCCAACTGGACCGTCGGCATGGCACCCGACGACGAGTCCAACATGTACTACCGGCACCACGTCCAGAGCAACATCCAGATCAACACCACCTACGACATCGCGCCGAGCCTCTGGAACCCGCGCACCAGCCCGCAGGCCGGGCTGGCCAACGACGGGGACGGCAAGGGCACGCCGGTCGGCTACGACTGCCCGTCCAGCGGCAGCACACCCGCCTGGATCGGCGCCAACCAGAACATCGCGCTGATCGCCAGCTCGTGGTCGCCAACCGGCTCCAACCTCACCGACCACTTCCACATCCAGAACGACGCGGGCTGGAGTTCCAACCCGCCGGGGGCCGCCGCGCCGTCCTACGGTAACGGCCAGGTCAACCTTCCCTCGAGCTCGCTGGCCGACGGCCACCTGTACGCCTTCAACGCCTCGGCCACCGACGACAGCCAGCTCACCTCACCGACCTCGTCAAGCTGCTTCTTCAGCGTGGACCTGACACCACCGACCGTCAGCGTGACCTCGACGGACTTCCCGCCCTCCGGCACCCCGAACCCCAACCCGGCCAAATACGTCGGCCAAACCGGCACCTTCACGATCAGCGGGAGCGACCCGGCACCAGCCGGCGGCCGCGCGTCGGGTCTGGCCTGCTTTCGAGTCAGCACCAGCCCGAACCCCGTGACCGGCTGGCACTGCAGCGATGGTCAGACCACGACCAGCACCCAGGTACTTCTGCCTAACGCACAGGACCAGGCCAGCTACACGGCGGCCCCCACTAAGTGGGGCACCAACTTCCTCTACGTGCAGGCGCAGGACCAGGCCGGCAACTACAGCCAGCCCGTGACCTACAGCTACTACGCACCGTGGCAGCCGGGCACCGGCGCGGTCTTTGGTGACCTCACCGGCGACCACCTGCCCGACATCGTGCTGCCGGACCAGGCCGGCAACCTGCGCCTGATCAGCGGGGCCAGCGGTACCGCCGCCTCCAGCGTGATCTCCAGTCCGACCGTCACCTCGCCCACTGGCAGCTGGGGCAACGTCGAGATCAGCCACAGCGGCTCGCTACGCGGATCCGAACCAGTGGACGACCTGATCGTCCACGCCGCCGGCGACAAACTGCTGCACCTGTACCCGAACCAGGGCGGCGGCAGTTTCGGCCTGAGCTCCGGGATATACCTCAACGGCAGCAACAACCCCTCGGCACTGTCCTCCTGCACGGACGCCAACGGGCAGCCCGTGGACCCCACCGTGCAACCGAGCGGATGCCCGGCCAGCCTCGGCACCGACTGGTCCAACGCCACCCAAGTCATCGCCTTCGGAAACCCTGACAACCAGAGCACCGGCACACAGATCCCCAAGACCACCCTGATCGCGGTGATCAATGGTCAACTCTGGCTCTTCCCCGCCGGCAGCAACAACATCCGGCTCCTCTCGAAGACCGGTGACCAGCTCTCCGGTGGCAACTGGTCGAACTACGACCTGATCGCCCCCGGCCCGGCCAACGGCACCACCACCTGCACCAGCAACGGCACCACCGTCACCGCGAGCCAGGCCACCCTGTGGGCCCGCGAGCGCACCACCGGCCGGATCCTCGCCTACCCGATCACCAAGAACGCCGACTGCACCGACAACTACTCCGCACTGGCCGACCCCACTCAGGGGACGGTCATCGGCACCGGTGTCACGGTGGCCAACTACCCGCTGGTCAGTTCGGTCGGCGACCTCAGCGGCGACCACATCGCCGACCTGTACGCGCAGACCACGGACGGCAAGCTGGTCTACTGGCCCGGTGTCGCCACCGACGCCAACCATCCGGTAACCGGATTCGGCAACCAGGTAAACCTCGGAGACCTGCGCCCGCCCACGGCCCGCTTCCACCTGGACGAGGTCCCCGGCAGCACCACCGTCGCCGACAACACCGGCACCTACCAGGGCACGGTCAAGGGCGGCGTCACCTTCGCCCCCGACACCTACCCGGGACACGAAACCAACCCCACCACGCCCGGCACTGCTCCCACGCCCGCCGATGTCGCCGTCTTCGACGGCACGGGGGAGATCGACGTCACCGGCGCGAACCCCGGCACCACCGGCCAGGTCATCGACACCAGCAAGTCCTTCAGCATCAGCCTCTGGGCCAAGTCCCAGAGCAACAACGGCGTGGTGATCAGCCAGGACGGCAAGACCACCAGCGGCTTCATGGTCTGGGACAACAACGGGACATGGACCATGGGCATGGCCACCGGCGACACCAGCGGCTACCCGTACGACATCACCACCGGTGCCACCACTTCCGCAGCCACCGTCCAGAACGGCGTCTGGACCCAGCTCACCGCGAGCTACGACGCCAACTCGGGCCAGATGACGCTCTACGTCAACGGCGCCTACGCCGCCGGCGGCTATCACAAGCCCGTCAGCATCACCGGCAACCTCGTGCTCGGCCGCTACCTGAACAACGCGGCGGACGGTGTCTTCTTCAACGGCAGCATCAGCGACGTGACCATCTACAACTACCCTGTCACCAACACCATCACCACCCCCACTCCGACCGGTCAGACCATCGGCGTGATGCTCAGCCCCGGTACCGTGCTCAACCCCGGCGACAGCGCGTTCTCCGCCAACACCCGGCTGACCATGCAGCCCGACGGCAACCTCGTGCTCTACTCCCAGAAGACCGGCAACGCGCTCTGGTCGAGCAACACCTCCGGCCACCCCGGTGCGGACGCCGTCATGCAGACCGACGGCAACCTCGTCGTCTACCCCACACCCGGCGTCGCCGCCAACCCCCTGTGGTCCTCGGGGACCTCCAACAACCCCGGTGCCTACGCGGCCGTGCAGAACGACGACAACTTCGTCATCTACAACACCGCCGGCACCTCGATCTGGAACTCCGGCACCTACAACCCCAACCCCTGAAATACAGCCCGGACGCAACGGGAGGTGGGGGCCGCCGGGCCGGGGGGGGCCCCCCCCCGCACCCCCCCCCCCCCTCACGCCTTACACCCCCCCGATGCCCCCACCCGCAAAACCCCCCCCCACCAGCCAACACCCACCCGTTTT
>NZ_JBVHLF010000028.1:7690-80638 GCF_055559155.1 Kitasatospora sp. NPDC024654 | reverse complement strand
AAAAAAAGGGAGAAAAAAAAAAAAACAAACACACCACGTGTGTCCACTGGGGGGGGGGGGGGGGGGGGGGGGGGGGGGGGGGGGGGGGCACGCCCCCCCCCCCCCCCCCCCCCCCCCCACCACCGGCATCCCAGCCCACGTGAATGCGTGACGCCCACGGGATGCACCGGCATGAAAACCGCCACCCCACAGGCAAACACCCATCTGGTGTTTCAGCCAGTAGCAACTTCCAAACGAGGAACAGATGACAGATCGAAAGTTCGACCTCCAGTCCGAAGCCAAGCGGGCAGTTCGACGCTTGGACCAGACCGAGCGACCCCACCTCGTAGTCTTGGCCGTCAGTGGGCCAAGCCAGTACCTGGTGGGCGCCTTCGGACTGCTCAGCGTTCTGATTAGCCTTCTTCTAGTCAAGACATATTTCATCACGCTCACCGATCGGTCGATATTCATTCACCGCGGTCCTCGCTCGAACGCCAGCCCCAAGGAACTTGTTCATGTCATCCCCCTCGAAGAGGCCGGCACCCTGGTCAGCCGTGTCAAGCTCGGCCGCAAATGGAATGCCCTGTTCCTGACGCTCCCCGGTAAGTCCCGGCCGACACGACTGAACATCTCGCTCCACTCGAGGCCCGAGCTGGATAGCTTCCTTGCGAAACTCCCTGACACCGCAGCGCGCTCCTAACCTCGATCTTGCATGAGGGTCCCGTCAGCTTACTGGCGGGCCCTTTCTGTACTCCCGAGCGGGGTGTTCTCGTGTTCGGGCAGGCTGGCGGCCCGACGGGCGCGGTCGAGAGCGCCCACGGCGTGCTGATCCTGCGCTTGGTCCGGGAGAATCCGGCGTGGGGGTAGCGGCGCGTCCACGGCGAACTCGCCAGCCTGGGCATCAAGATCGCTGCCTCTACCGTCTGGGAGATACTCAAAGCCGAGGGCCTCGACCCCGCACCCGACCGCAGCACCACCACTTGGGCCGACTTCCTACGCTCCCAGGCCGACGCCCTCTTGGCCTGCGACTTCATCGAGACCGTCACCCTGACCGGCCAACGGCAGTACATCCTCGCGGTGATCGAGCACGCCACCCGCCGCGTCCGTATCCTGGGCACCACAGCGCATCCCACCGCCCACTGGGTCGGCCAAGCCGCCCCAAACCTCGTCATGGGCATCGAGGACGCCGGAGCCAGCGTCAACTACCTGATCCCCGACCGGGACGCGAAGTTCCCGATGCTCTTCGACCAGATTCTGGGTGACGCCGGTATCCAGGTCGTGCTCTCCGGTATCCGCATGCCGCGGATGAACTCTGTCATGGAGCGCTGGGTGCAGACTTGCCGCCGTGAGCTGCTGGATCGGAGCTTGATCTGGAACGAGCGCCACCTACGCGTCGCCTTGCGAGAGTTCGAGCACCATCACAATGCGCACCGGCCCCATCAGGCCATGAACCAGGCGGCCCCCCTGCGCGCGGCCCCCGAACCGATCACCGCTCCCGGGCGAATCGCCCGTATGGACATACGCCGACACGACCGGCTCGGTGGAGTGATCCGCGAGTACCGACATGCTGCTTGACCTGGGTGGACGAGATATCCGGCAGGCGCAGGGTTTGGTCCTTGGCGTTTCACGTCCGCGCGTCGCGGGTGATGGAGCCGTTGGTGACCACGACCGCGAACGTCGGCATGATGAACCGGTCCGGCCGCGAGCTGAGCCGTCTGCGCGGCGGGATGTCGTAGGGGGCGGTATCGCGTTGACGGTCGGGTGACCCCGAAGGGGCACCCACTCGGAAGTTCATCGCTGCAGGTGGCAAGCCGGCACTAGGCGGTGAGTGCCACGGCCAAGGTCCCCAGCAGCATGAATGGTCCGAATGCCAGGGCATCCGTCCGCTTCGCCCGGCCGGATGCCAGCAGGATGAAGCCCCACAGGCCGCCCAGGAGAAAGCTGGCGAACAGGCCCTGAAGCACCGCGCTCCAGCCGTACCATCCGAGCACGGCGGCCAATGTAGGTGCGAGCTTCGCGTCGCCCAGGCCCATCGGCGCGAGCAGCGCCATCGCCCCGTACAGGATTCCCGAGGCGAGTGCCGCTGCCGCGCACCGTATGAGGACGGACGGGTGACCATCCAGCAGCGCCGCTGCCACCAGCAGTACCGCGGTGCCTGCGCCGAGCCGGAGCGTCAGCGGGTCGGGAAGTCGATGTACGGCCACATCGACGAAGCCGAGTAGTACCCCGAACAGCCCGACCCAGGCGAGTACAACGAGGTAGGGGCCGGGCGTCACCGTCCCGATGGCGGCGCCTACCCCCGCAGCTACGAGTTCCACCAGCCAGGGCGTCGGTCCCGTACGGGTGGCGCACCCCCGGCAATGCCCGCTCGGTGCCAGCCAGTTGAACCGACGCCCGCAGACGGCACAGTCGTCGCGCGGGGGGTCCCCGTACGGCACGGCATGCCGCAGTACCGCGGCCCGCAGCACCGGGGCTGCCAGCACTCCGGTGGCGGCTCCGGTCACCAGTCCGATCACCGTTCTCACTCTCCTTTGCTGCCATGAGCGTAGGGCCCCGTGATTTCGACAGGGGCCGGGGCTGACTCCCTGTCTCCACCCATCGCCGTTCGCGCGCTGTCGCCCGGGCTGCGGGCGACAGCCGGGTCATCCGATGGTGTGGTCGACCGTCAATCCGCCAATAGCTCGGCATGTTTGGCAGCTGTCGACCACGGACCATCCCGGGGAGAGAGTGTCTTCCGCAAGCGTTGCCTACGTGCAGGGTCACGCCGGGTGAAGAGCTGCGCCGGCCGAACGGATGCGCTAGCGTCAGCGTGCGCAGGCGATTTTACCTGCGCACACCTGTGAAACGGGGAGGTAACCATGGGGATGGTTGGCGCCGACGTCGAGTCGTTGCGGACGCTCGCGAGCAGCTTCGGCAACGAGCAGGGCGCGCTGGACGGGCTGATCGGTCGACTGGACACGGCCACCAAGGGCAGCGACGCCTTCTGGAAGGGGCCGGCCGCGGATCGCTTCCGCACCGAGTGGGCGAACCTGCAGCCGACGCTCAAGAAGTTCGTCGCGGCCCTGGGCGATGCGCAGAAGGCGAGCAGCGACAACGCGAACGCGATTGAGACCGTCACGCGCTGACGCGTGCAGCCCGCGTCGGGCTTGACCGTGTGGTGCCGATCCCGACCGGGGCCGGCGCCACACGCTTTCGGAGCTCAACTGCTCGGCAGTGCGGCCTGGACCGAGACCAGCCCGCCGTCGAGGACCAGCAGACCGCGGCCGGTCGGCCCACCACCGGAGTCCTTCGGCAGTCGGATGCCGAAAAGGTCTCCCTCCTGTCCCTGTGGCGCGAGGAGCAGCCCGTTGCGGGACCGGCGCGCGGCTACCAGGAAGCCACGGTACTGAGAAGACATCACATCGGCTGCCCCCGCAGCGAGTACCGCGTGGTCGCCGTCCCGACCGGTTCGCAGGACTTCTTCCAGGGCCTGGTCCAACGGGGCGTCGTAGAGCAGCTCGGCGTCATCGGCCAGGACCACGTACGGGCTTCCGCCGTCCAGGAGCAGGCCGGTCAGGTCGTCCGCGGTGCCTTCGGCGTCGAGCAGGCCCAACACCCCCGGTGCGCCGGCCAACTCCCGTAGCGGCGAGCGTCGTGGCGTCACCAGCACCACCGGAGTGCCGGCGGCCAGCAGCGAGCGCGCCGCGGTGACCAGGGCGGTCGAGCGGCCCGACTTCGGGGGGCCGGCGATCACGAATCCGGGCCCGGACTGGCTCAGGTCCACTCCGACCGGACGCAGTTCGTCGCCGCCGACCCCGAGCAGTGTCCACAGCGGGGAGGGTGTCATGAAGCCCGGCTCCAGCTCCATCGCCGCCGCCGCGGTCACCCGGAGGGGCAGGCTGTCCACACGCATCGGTCGCAGGCCGCGCGGGACGGCGGCGGAGCGCTCCGCCGCCTTGCGGCCGATCCGTTGCAGGGCTTCCACCTGGGCCTGTCCTGCCGGGTTCGCGGCCAGCAGGGCCAGTTGACTCTCCTGTACTCCGTGGTCGGTCGCACGGAGGGCGCGGCCGGCGCGCATGTCCTTCGGAACGTCGCGGGGGAGCAGCCCCGCGGCGGAGTAGTCGTTGACGTCCGCGAGCCGGAGCACCAGTTTCTCGCTGAAGACCGAGGAGACCTGCCCGACCAGGCCACTGCGGTCAGCGGTCATCACCACCTTGAGGCCCACTGCGGAACCCTCGCGGAACAGTCGGTGTGCCGCCTCGACCAGCCGGCCGTAGTCGTACGACTCGAAGGTGGAGACGTAGCCCTCCCAAGCGTCGATCAGCAGGACCATCCAGGGCAGCCGCTCCTCGGGGCCGGACACCGCCGCGCGTTGCTCGGCGGCGCTGGACGCGCCCTGTGCCGCGAGCAGCTGCTGCCTGCGGGAGATCTCGGCCTGGAGCCGGCCCAGCAGCCTGCTCAGGCGGGCCGGGTCGTCCCGGCTGACCACCGCTCCGCAGTGCGGCAGCGCGACCAGTGGAAGCAGCGCGTTGGCGCCGCAGTCGATCCCGTAGAGATGGACGTCGGCCGGCGAGGCGGCCGTGGCGAGTGCGCCGGCCAGCGTGCGCAGCGCGGTGGAGCGTCCGGACCGCGGGCCACCGGCGATCAGGAGGTGATCGCCGTGGACGACGTCCAGGGTGAGCGGGGCACGGCGCTGTTCGCTCGGTAGGTCGGTGAGGCCGAATGCGACGGCGGGCACCTCGTCCTCGTCCGACGGGCGGGGGAGAGGCAGGTCCGCCAAGGTGGTCAGGGCCGGCAGCGGCGCGAGCCAGGGGCTGCGCTGGGTGGCGAGACCCAGCTGCTCCGCTGCGTCGCGGATGGCGTCCACCAGGACGGCGAGGTCCGTGAGGAGGGTGCCCTGATCATTCGTTTCGACCGCGCGCGGTACCGGTCGCCCCCAGCCGTCCCAGCTGATCACCTGTGCCGCGATGGTGCGGGCGCGGCCGGTGGTGTCCGGCCGGCGCCCGCCGATCCGCGCGCTCTGGACGCCCACCAGCGACTGTGCTCCCGAGCGGATGTAGGCCCGGCCGGGCGTCGACTTGGCGATGGACCCGGCGTCGGGTGCGTCGATCACGTCGCGGGACTCGTCGGCGTTGGTGACGCGCAGGGCGATCCGCAGGTTGGTGTTGGCGCGGATGTCGGCGCTGACCACCCCGGCCGGGCGCTGCGTGGCGAGGATGAGATGCACGCCGAGTGACCTTCCTCGGCGGGCGATGTCGACCAGACCGGCCACGAAGTCGGGCAGTTCGGCGACCAGTGAGGCGAACTCGTCGATGACCAGGACCAGTCGCGGCATGGGCTCCAGTTCGGGTCGGAGCCGCCGGGTGTCGCCGTAGTCCTCGATGTCCTTCGCCTCGGCCGCGAAGAGGATCTCCTCGCGCCGTTTCAGTTCGGCGGCGAGTGAGGCGAGGGCCCGTTCGGTGAGATGGGCGTCGAGATCGCTGACCATTCCGACGGTGTGCGGCAGCCGGGCGCAGTCCTGGAACGCGCTGCCGCCCTTGTAGTCGATGAGGACGAAGTTCAGGGCGTCCGGGCGGTTGGCGACCGCGAGCGAGGCGATGATGGTCTGCAGCAGCTCGGACTTGCCCGCGCCGGTGGTTCCGGCGACCAGGGCGTGCGGACCGTCGGAGCGCAGGTCGAGATGGAACGTCCCGTCCGGCCCGATGCCGATCGGGATCTCGGTTGTCTCGCCGCCCTCCTTCCACCGCCCAGCGATCTGTGCGCCGGTGGGGTCCGGCAGGTCCAGTAGGGAGAGCAGCCGGGCAGAGCCGGGCAGGGCGCTGTCGGCGTCGTCGCGGCTGACGTCCCGGATCGGGGCCAGCGATCGGGCGACCCGCTCGCTCCAGGCCAGGGAGACCAGGTCGGCGACGATGTCGTCCTGGGTGGACAGCCCCGCGGCGCGGAGTTGGACGCGGCCGGCGGAGCGCGCGGTCCAGCGCAGGACGGCCCGGCACTCCTCGGGCAGGAGCTGCTCCTCCTCGTCGATGCAGAGCGCGAGGATGCCGTGCGCGGGCCCCTCCTGGAGGAGCTGCGGCACCCCGGGTACCCGCCGGAGCAGCCGGGCGCCGTCCAGAACCAGCAGAATGTACGGGTCGGGACGCAGCGACGCGCGGGCGCCGAGCTGCCCGCCCGCGGCCTGCCGGCGGGCCAGTTCGGTGAGCAGTTCGGAGACCCGGCGCGAGATCGCCTCGGGGGCCGATCCGACCAGGGCCAGGCAGTCCTCGCCCCGGCGCGGTGTGGTGTGCGGCAGCCAGTGGGCCCAGGACCAGGCGTCACCGGCGGCCCGGTCGCTGGACAGGACGACCACGGAGAGATCCCTGGGGCTGTGCAGGACGCCGGCCTGAGTGGTCAGCCAGTAGGCCGAGGAGAGGACCCGGGCCCGCTCCCCGGCCAGGCCCACCACGCCGAGCTGGGCGAGCGGGAGGGCGATCGGGACGTCCTCGACGATCGGGGCGGTGGCGGGGACCTCATCGGGCCGCGAACCGCCGGTGGCGGTCACCAGCTCGACATCGCAAGGCAGGTCGGTGACTCCGATACGCAGCTGGAGCGCGTCGGGATCGGTGAGCCGGCGCTCCCAGAGCCGGCCTCGCGGTCCGCTGGCAAGCAGCAGGATCTCCCCGGGATCCGGGTGGGCGGCGCGCCTGGCCTGCTGGTCGAGGAACCGGGCGGCCTCCAGCTCCTTCTGGTGGCTGGCGAGGGCCTCGTGGTACTCCTTCATGGCCCCCCGGTGCCGCTTCCGGCCGTGCCGCGCGTCACTGAGCCACTGGCCGGCCATCATCACCGGGCTCATCAGGCAGAACAGCAGCATGCCGGTCTGCTTGGTGGTGAAGTACATGACCACGCCGAAGACCAGCGGCAGCACGGAGGCGACGAGCTGGAAGCGCGCCGTCTCCCCCTTCGCCGGTGGCTGCGGGACCGTCAGCCGGGCGGATGGACGCGGGGCGTACAGCCGTGGTGGGCGGTTGTAGGCGAGACCGCCGTCGCCGGAGGCGGACAGGTGGGCGTCCGCCTCCGCGAACCGGTCGAGGACGAGCAGCGAGTCACCGACCTTGAGCACCGCCCCGGGTGACCAGACGGTTTCGGCCGCTACGGGCTTGCGGTCGAGGAGCGCTTCGACGTCCGGCACCGGGATGACGGTGGCGCGCCCTTCGGTGTCGAGGGTCAGCCGTACGGCCGTGGCGGGAAGCTCCGGGTCGGCGATCGACAGGTGGCAGCTACTGGCGCTGCCGATGGTGCTGGTGCCCGGCCCCAGCCGGGCCACCGCACCGGCTCCGGGACCGCCGGCCACGCGCAGTTCGAACTGTCCCGGGGGTTCGTTGAGTCGGGTGAGCGGGCCGAGGGCGGGATCCAGCGAGACCGGAAGGCCGTCGCGAAGGGTCGCCGCGGCCAGGAGGTCGGACGGTTGCGGATTTCCGTTGACCCAGAGGTCGGGAGGCGGAGCCGGTGCGCCGCGCGATGCGCCCGGCCGGCCCAAGCCGGCGAGCGCTGTCGCGACGTCGCCGATGGTGGCCGCCTCATCGAAGGTCAGGGACAGGTCGCACGGTCCGGTCTCCCGCTGGATCAACCTCACGTCAACTCGCATGGCACGCCGCCCTCCCCGTCGGCCCCGAGGGCCCGCGTATGCGTATTCGCCGGTCAGACTACTGGGACCGGCGGACGGCTCTTGGAGATGGTCCACGGCGCGAGAGCTCCGCCCGCTGTCAGGCGAGGGGCGGTTCGTGTGCGGGTTCCGCAACGATCACCGCGCGGGGACGCATGGTGCGCTAGCGTCCACGCCGGAGGAAGACAGCGGGCGCGGGCGGCAGAGCCGTCCCGGCGGCAACGGGGGTAACGGTAGTGACTGACTTCACGGGTGTGGACCCACACCGGGTAAGACTGCTGGCCAACGCACTGCAGGACCTGGCGGGTTCGCTCGGCAGTGACGGTGCCACCATCCGCGGCCGGTTCGCGGCCTGGAACGGTACGCTCAACCTGAGCCAGCTCGCGGCACAGGCCACCCAGGTCGGCCAGGACGCGCACGACATGAGCCTGCGCGCGGACGCGGCGCTCAACCTGCAGAACCAGCCGGACACGAGCATCCTCTGTGGCGTGGACGGGAATTGGGTCGACATCCCGTGGGACGTCACGGCCATCGACACCGGACAGGAGGGGCGGCAGGAGGCCGCTGCTCTCGCGAAGGCCGAGGCCGATCCGAACGATCCGGGGTCGCGGGCGATCATTGCCGAGATCGCTCAGTCGGTGGCGGACCATCAGAACGATCCCGCGTACCTCGGTCAGTTCATGGCGGGCGGCGGCCTGGTGTCCGCGGCGAACGCGGCGCGGGTGCTGCACGAACAGGACGGCACGCACGACGGCGCGGTGTTGAGTGCGGAGTCGGAGAGGATCCTGGGGCAGCTCGCCCAGGGGGTGCAGTCGTTCTTCGCGCTGGACCAGCAGGGAAAGATCCCCGGGCCGCATCGTGACTATGCGGATCTGCTCGCCCATCCGGCGAGTGGTGACATGTGGTCGGTCGGGATGTTGTTCAAGTACGGTCCGTCCGGGGACAAGTGGGATCCGCGGGTGCTGGCCGCCGTGGGGGGCGCGATGCTCGACTGGCGGGCCGGGCAACAGATGCGACCGGACTACGAGTCGGCGGACTTCCCGTACTCGGCCGGGGGTTACGTGGATCCGAAGGATCCCTGGTACGGCTCGCTCGGCCTGGATTGCGACTACGTGGACGTCGGAGCGGACGACGGCAACCGGAACCTGCTCGCCATCGACGCCAACGACCCCTCACTGATCCTGATGCAGCGGGTCAGCGAGAACGCGGACGCCTCCCGTGGGATCCTCACCGGTGCGGACGGTGCGAAGCACGCCAGGGAACTGGTCAGCGACAAGTGGTGGTCGCCGGGCCCCAGCCCCATCGACGACTCCAAGTGGCCCGCCGCCGTCATCACAGCCGGGACCCTCGACCGAAAGAACCACGACGACCTCTCGGCGCAGGCCGCGGCGAACGTCATCAACGCGGGGGCGGCCGAGTACGAGTACGAGAAAACGAAGGACGGTTACACGAAGGGGCAGTACCCGGTTCCCACCGGTATCACGGGAGCACTCTCCCAGGTCTTCACGGCCTATGTCCCGGACTTCGCGACCTCGCATGCCACGGCCTATGATCAGCCCGCCACGACCGCGCACAACGGCGCCAGCCTCACCACCGTCATGGTTGGGCGGAACATCACGCTAGACTTTCTCAGCGAGATCATGCAGGACCAGAACGGCGCCGGGAACGCCGTCAACGCCGTCAACGCCTACATCTCCTGGGCTGCCGCCCATGGAACCGACGCGCCTGGCAGTTCCGAAAGCCTCAACGACCTTGCCGAGCTACGGGGAGAGGTCTCAGCGGCTGCCAAGAACATCAAGATGTCTGATGCGAGCCTGGCTGATGCGTCGCACGCCAACGAGATCATGTGGCTCAACGTCATTGGTGGCGGCGTCGCGAGCATTCCGGGGCTGCCCGACTCGGGCAGTTGGGTCCAGGCAGCGATCTGGGCCGGCCTCCCGTGGGCCAGCAGCAAGTTCTCCACGGACAACGCGGCAAATGTCGAGAGCCAGTCGAAGGTGACCGCGTTCGAGGACTCCACCTCGATGCGTATACCGCTCCTTAGGGGACTTCTGATGTCCGGCAAGCTGCAGCCCCCGCCGGGGCATCCGGAGTGGGCGAGCGGGAACATCGTCCTGGACAGTGATCAGGCCAAGGCCGATTTCAACGCATGGTGGCTCACAGTCTCGATGGCGGACAATCAGAGGCTCGATGGCCTCGACACTTCCCTGAGGGAGGCGTTCAGTCTTGGCGTGGATCAGTAAGTCGGCCGTGGCGACACGTGGCGTGTTGGCCGCTCTGGTGTTCTCTGCCCTCGTGGGAGTTTCGGCCTGCACTGCAGGCCAGCCCACCTGGGTCGCGCCGGCCCCGGGGCAGGCGGTGGTGCTACTCAAGCTGGATGCGGCCAGCCTGCTGGACAAGACATACGTCGACGGTACGGTTGCCAGGCCGGACGGTGGCATATTCGCCGTGACCGGCGGTGTCCTGGAGGTCAAGACCGACCGAACTGTGGTGGCTGTTCGAGGGCTTGGCCAGAAATCCGGATACAAATCCGGGATTGCGGCACTTCCGGACGGGGCGCTGGTGTTCGGTGGAAGCGGCCAGATTTTGGAGGCCGGGACGGACGGAAGCGTGTCGGTGCTAGCCGGTGTCTCTGGTGCGGTCCGCGCGGAGGGCGATCCGGTCCCCCAGACCGCAGACGCTGGGACGATCCATTTCGCTGCAGACCCGGTTCCGTTCGGGGTCCGGCCGGACGGATCGGTTCTCATCGCTGATCAGGACGTGGTCTGGGGACTCAGGGACGGACGTCTCCAGCAGATCTACCAGGTGCCGCAGCAGGAGCAGCAGAAGGGCGACCATCTGATAGTTCTCCCGCAGCAAAGCACGGTTGACACGGCAGGAACTGCCTACCTGGTGATCGGTCCTGACATCGAGCCGCATGGCGCGGATATCGTCACGGTGGGCATGGACGGTGCTACCGGGAGGATCAGCTATCCATCGGTGATCAGCGGGCTTCCGGCGGACGCGATGTCTTTCGTGCCGAGTTCCATGGACTTGAAGTGGGTGGTCGGCGACGGCGGGGACGGCATCTACCTCCATGGCGAGGAGGGACCCTATGACTACATCCTGCACCTCCATGAAGGAAAGGCCAACGTGGTGGCCCGGCACTACCTGATCGGGGGGAGTGCGAAGACCTGCAGCCCGTCCGTTCCGGTGGACGCCCTCAACATCCCCTGCCCGATTCCCTGGGCGGTGGTCCCGCAGCCCGGCGGCCTGGTCGTCGGCGGGGGTACCGACTACGTTCTGAAGATCGCCGTCAAGTAGCACCCAGAGAGGACTCCTGATGCCCATCCCTCCCCAAGACCGGCTCGATTACCTCTGCAGTCAGGACATGGGCACGATCGAGACATCGGTCGGCAACATCACGGCAGCGATCAAGAAGGTCACCGACCTGATGGGTCCCGACACCTGGACCGGATCCGCGGCCGACACCTGGGCCGGGGACTTCAACGGCCGGATGGCCTCACTGAAGGCGCTCTTCGCATCGTTCCCGGCCGAGGAACAGAGCCTGATCGCGCAGGCCCAGAAGCAGCAGGACGCCTTGAACCAGAAGCACCAGGGCGTTTGAGCGCAACGGCTCTGCGCGCTACCGAACGTGTGCGCTAGCGTTCGGGGAGAAACATGGGCGCACGTGGAACGTGCTGCGCCCGAGGGAGGCGGGGGGTACGTGGTGGGGCAGTTCGACGGGGTCGATCCGCACCGTTTGCAGCTGCTGGCCAGTGCGTTGCAGGACCTGACCGACACGATCGGCAGCGAGGGCAACACGATCCGCGGCCGGTTCGCGGCGTGGAACAGCACGATCAATCTGAGCCTGCTGGCTTCGCAGGCCACCCAGGTCGGCCAGGACGCAAGCGACATGAGGCTTCGTGCCGAGGCGGCTGTCAACCTGCAGAACCAGCCCGGCACTTCGGTCCGTAGCGCTCTCGACGGGGAGTGGGTCAACATCCCGTGGGACGTCACGGCCATCAACACCGCACTGGAGGGGCGGCAGGAGGCCGCTACTCTCGCGAAGGCCGAGGCCGATCCGAACGATCCGGGGTCGCGGGCGATCATCGCCGAGATCGCCCAGTCGGTGGCGGACCATCAGAACGATCCCGCGTACCTTGGTCAGTTCATGGCGGGCGGCGGCCTGGTGTCCGCGGCGAACGCGGCGCGGGTGCTGCACGAACAGGACGGCACGCACGACGGTGTCGTGCTGAGCCCGGACTCGGAGAAGATTCTCGGTCAGCTCGCCCAAGGGGTGCAGTCGTTCTTCGCGCTGGACCAGCGGGGGGAGACTCCCGGGCCGCACCGTGACTATGCGGATCTGCTCGCCCATCCGGCGAGTGGTGACATGTGGTCGGTCGGGATGTTGTTCAAGTACGGTCCGTCCGGAGACAAGTGGGATCCGCGGGTGCTGGCCGCGGTGGGCGGCGCGATGCTCGACTGGCGGGCCGGCCAGCAGATGCGACCGTCCTACCAGGACGCGAAGCCTCCGTACATCGCGGCCGGCTGGCTCGATCCCGGGAACCCCTACTACGAGCCGGCTGCCCCGGATCCTTGGTACAAGTCCCTGGGGCTGGGCTACGGCGTGGGCAGCGACCAGTCCTCCGCAACCAACCTCGGCGGCATCGACGCCAACGACCCCTCACTCGTGCTGATGCAGCGGGTCAGCGAGAACGCCGATGCCTCCCGCGCGATCCTCACCGGCCAGGACGGCGCGAAGCACGCCCAGGAGTTGGTCAACGACAAGTGGCACACCCCGGGACCGAACGCGTTCGACGACGCGAAGTGGCCCGCCGCCGTCATCGTGGCGGCCACCTCGGACCGCATGGGCCACGCCGCGCTGTCGGCGGAGGCAGCAGCGCACATCATCAACGCCGGGTCTGACGACTACAACCGTGAGGCGAGCAAGAGTCGCGATGACAAGGCGCAGTATCCGTTCCCGGACGGCATCACGGCGGCGCTGTCCCAGGTGTTCGCGACGTATGTGCCGGACTTTGCGTACTCGACTGATGGTAAGTCAGACGAACCGGCCACTGTGCCACCACCAATGGACAGTTCGGATCCATATCTGGTACATGTCGGCCGCACTGCCATGAAGAACTTCTTCAGCGAGATCATGCTGAACCCCAGTGGGGCCTCTGACATGGCCAACGCGATCAATTCGCAAGTGACCACCACGGTCGCCCGTGGGACGGTCGACGACAAGGCCAAGGCATATCTCGCGGACCTGGCCGAGTTGCGCGGCGAGGCATCGTGGGCCGAACAGAAGGTCCAGTCAGATGCAGCTGCCCGGGTCGACGCACGGCACACCCGGGATGTCATGTGGCTCAATGCCGTGGGTAGTACGATTGCCGCCGTACCGTCTGGTGGGGAGGTAGCGCAGAGCGTCGCCCAGTTCGCCATCTGGGCGGGGCTTCCGATCGCCAGTACGGTCTTCTCCTCCGACAAGGGGCGATTTGCCACGGACAATGCCTCAAATGTCGAGAGCGATGCTCAGGTCACCGTGTTCGACAACTACTCCCAGATGCGCGTCTCCATAGTGCAGGGGCTGCTGCGCTCTCACGAGATCTCCGCGCCCCCAGGGCACCCGGAGTGGGCGGACGGAAATATTGCCTTCCGAGCGGAGAGCAATGATCAGAGTGACTTCGAGGGGTGGTGGACGGACATCGCGCTGGCTCATCCGGATATCGAGGTTCTCTACAAAACCGATATGGGTGCCAGCTATCAGCTCGGATCAGTGCGGTTCAGTTCGAACTAGGGAACGTGGAATATGCGCGTGGTCAAGGGATGTGAAAGCTGGTATCGGCGAGCCTGGTTGGCTGGCTGCGCGGCGGCGGTGCTCGCCTGCTCCACCGCTTGCGGGGATAGCGGCACTGGCAGATGGATTGCACCGGCGAAGGGGCAGGCTGCGATTCTGGCGACGTATCCGGAATTTCCGATGTTCGGGCCGGCGGGAGTGGCGACCGGGCCCGACGGTAGCGTGTACGTCCGTGGCTCGACGACCTTGGCAATCCGGCCGAACCGTACGTATTCGACTAGTTCAAATATTGGCGTGAAGGCTCCGGTGGCGGCCAGTGGTCTTGCTGCGCTCCCCGATGGCTCGCTGGTGTTCGGTGGCGACGGCGTAGTGGACCGGCTCGGGCCGGATGGGAAGGTTTCTACAATTGCTGGATCTCCTGGCGCCCCCCGTTCGCAGGGAGAAACTGTTCCTCAGTCGGCCGATGCTGCGACGGTCCGTTTCGGTGCACATCCGAGCCCGTTCGGAACGCTGTCGGACGGATCCATTCTGATTGTCGATGACAATGTCGTCTGGGCGTTGAAGGCGGGTCGCCTGACTTGTGTCTACCGTGTTGACCAGGCTGATGTGGCGGCCGGGAAAGTACTGGGAGGATTCCAGTGGCAGAGCGCAGTGGACGGGAAGGGAACTTCCTATCTCATTCTTGGCGACTCTCCTGAGAAGTATGTTGACGACATTGTGACCGTGGATGCTCGCGGTGTCGCGGGGAAGTTGATGCTTCCCGCGCAGATACCAGGAGTATCCGACCAGCTGGCCTCCATGAAGATCGCCTGGCTGACGGGTGATCCTGCGGGGGGCGTTTTTGTCCATGCATACGGCCTTTCCAGCGACGTCGTCCTCAGGATTGACTCGTCCGGCACGACGGTGGTAGCCAGATCGGATCCCCGTTACTTCCAGAAGTACCCTTGCGCGATTTCCGGCCGGGTGGACGCGAAGAATTTGCCGTGTTCCCTGCCCTATGCCATGGCGTACCAGACGGGCCATTTGGTCCTGATCGACAGCAGTAGGGCCCTCGAAGTCGGCCTTTGACACACCGTTGTCCCGCCGGCTGCTCGCGGTGCGAGCGGCCGGCGGGACAACGCCTACCTGTGGTCAGCCGGTGACGACGGTCTGGATCTCCTTGACAGTGAGCTGGCGGGTCTTGGCGAAGATGCCTGACGGCAGGGCGCCGCCGGCTCCGTCGCTGCCGGTCCAGCTGATCTGCCAGGTGATGGTCGCGACCAGCGGAGTGGTCTGACCGGGCAGGCTGCTGTGGTGGTAGACGACACCGCAGGGTGGGGTGCCGTCGCCACCGATGTACGGGGTGCCTATCTGGCCGTTGGCGCCGATCTGGCATTCGCCGCTGGCCGGGAAGAGCTCCGCGCCCGGGTCACCCGGGTCCAGATGGAGGCTGACCGGGGTGGCCGTGGTGGTGGCGGAGAGGTTGAGGGCGGCGAGTTTGGCGGTGACCGAGACGGGGTGGATCTCGGTGCTGTTGGCCCAGATCCAGGTCGGCAGATTGACCACCTGGTTGGCGTCGGTTGGACTGAGGCTGACGTCGGTGTCCGGGATCTTGATCCGGCCGTAGGCCGCGGCGGCGAGATCCTGGGTGGTGACCGAGTTGGCGACGGGGGAGGGCTTGCCGTTGTCCACCCAGAAGTCCGGTGCGGTGCAGTCGAAGGTGGTGGCGGTGCCGGACGGGTTGAGCACGCCGCTCCACCACATGCCCTGGCCGGTCTTGGCCGAGTTGAAGTCGGTGTACGGATGGCCGTTCTCGTAGTAGTCCCGCTGGGAGTTGACCCAGTCGGACCCGACGGACGGCTCCGCCCAGACAGCCTCCATCTGGGCCTTGAGCGTCACCGGGTCGTACTTCGGCTCGTACCAGCAGTCGGGCGGCGTCCAGCCGGAGCTGCCGGTCAGCGTCCCGGGGCTGCTGCTGGACCCGCTGACCTGGTCGTTCGAGTCGTCGAAGGTCACTGCGGAGTAGATGCTCTGGTCCTGGGTGCTGCCTGAGGTTCTGCCCGGAGTGGGGCTGGGTTCGTCGGCGATGGCGGGTGGCGCCGCAGCTAGCGGGACCGTGAACGCCATCAGAGCGGTGGCCAGCGGGCCGGCGAGACGGCGGCTCAGTGGCATGTGCCTGCCTCAGCCTGAGCGGAGCGGATCTGCATCAGCTGCCAGGTGCCATCGGCGGCCTTCTGCACGTTCATGCTGTACAGGGTGTAGCTCTTGTCCGAGGGCTGGGTGACGTTCACCTTGCCTGTCTTACGGTCCTTGCCAAAGGCTTGACTCTGGTCTTCGCAGGCTGTCAGCGCTGCCGAGCTGGCGTCGATGATGGTGACGCTGCGCTTGTAGAAGTGGTCGGTACCGGTCACCGTCCAGTCACCCGAGAGCAGGCCACTGACGCCCTGGGCCATGGCTACGGCGCCTGGTCCCTCGACGTAGCGCTTCAGCACCGGTGGCATGCTCTGCCCCAGGTTCACGGCCGTGTAGTAGCCGTTCCACATCTCCGCGTCGTCGTGCAGGATCGCGTCCTTGACCGGGTCGCCGGTGGTGTCCGGGTCGATGTTGAGAGTGAAGCCGGCCGGCAGGGAGAAGACAGGATCGGACGCTGACGCGGACGCCGAGGGAGACGGGCTGTTGCTCGCCGCGGACGACGGAGGGGCGGACGAGGCGGCCCCGCTGATGACGTCGCCGCCCGTGGTGGACTTCCCGCCGCCGCAGCCCGCGACGGCTGTCAGTGCGACGGCGGCGCAGGCGACTGCCAGAGTCTTGCGGTAACGGGCCATGGTGCGAGGTCCCCCTGGGTCTGTGCTGTCCGGCTGCCGGGGCAGGTGAGTGAGGCGGGCACTGCGGTCAGGGCCGCCTGCTCCCGAGACGGCCTGGGCGTGACAGCGTTTCGGTCGTGCTGATCACAGCCTAGCCACGACGTTCGTGCCGTTGCAGTCGGTTTCGGTCAACTGATGTGTGGTCAAAGTCGCAGATTCGCACGCGATGCATCGGTCGAACGCCGGGTACCAGCCAGCTGCGTGGCTGCCAGAGGCCCCTCGTGGAAGGGTAGTTGGGCCCGTCGGGGTGGTTGCCGGGCGGCACTGTGACGATACGGATGCGCACCGGGAGTCATCGTATGGCTAGGATGCGATGCGCCAGTCGTCGATCAGTTCGAGCCAGATCGAGAACTTGCGAGATCGGAGCGGTGTGTCAGTGCCGCCTGCTCTTCTATGAGTCTTGAACCAACAACGCGGGGGCGTACCGGTGAAGTTCGGGGAGCGGTTGAACACGTCGACGGGCACGCGAGCCGGTGGAGCCTCAGCTCCTGCTGGAGGTGGCGCGTTGCACGGCGAGCGGCTGCCCGCTGTCCCGCGCGAACGCAAGCCGGCCCTGGCCGCGCTCGCCGTTCTGCTCATCCTGGCGGGCGCCTTGGGGGCGACCGTACTCGTGATGCGGGCCGGCGAGCGCGTTCCCGCCGTGGAGATCACCCAACGGGCAGCCGCCGGGCAGCACATACCGGCGTCCTCGATCACCCAGGTCATGGTCCCCAAGGACTCCGGGGTCTCCTACGTGCCCTGGGAGCAGCGCGGCCTGCTGCAGAGCAAGTACTACTCCGCCGTCGAGCTGGTGCCCGGTACGTTGCTCACGGGATCCATGCTGACCGACAGCGCCGGAGTGACGTCGGATCAGGTGGTCGTCGGGCTGTCGCTGAAGGCGGGTCAGTACCCGGCGGTCCTCAGGGTCGGTGACCACGTGAAGGTCCTGCTGGTCGGTACGGACGCGAGTAAGTCCGTTGCCGGCGGCTCCTCCGGCGGCACGGGAGCGAGTGGCGGTGGTGACGAGCTGGCTCCCGACGCGGTGGTGCGCTCGGTGGACCAGAGCGACGCGGATACCTCCGGCTACACCCTCTCGGTGCTGGTGCCCGCGGACCACGCGGACGCGGTTGCCGAGGCGGCAGCCGCGGGTCAGGTGGCGGTGGTGCTGCTCCCCACCTCCTCGACCTCCTAGCGGAGCCTGACACGAAGGGGGGAGTTCGACCACGATGGCACTGATCGTTCTCGGGTCCGGCAAGGGATCGCCGGGGGTGAGCACCGCGGCGCTGGCACTGGCCGCGGTCTGGCCGCGCCGCGCGCTGCTGGCGGAGTGTGACCCGGCCGGCGGGGACCTGGTGTACCGCCAGTCCGCCGAGCACGGCGGTCCGCTCGACCCCAACCGCGGCCTGCTCTCGCTCGCCTCGGCGGCGCGGCGCGGGCTGTCGTCCGCTCAGCTGTGGCAGCACAGCCAGCGGCTCGGTGGCGGCCTGGACGGCCTGGTGGGCCTGGCCGTGGCCGAGCAGGCGACCGGCCTGGCCGGCCAGTGGCCGGTTCTCGGCCGGGCGCTCGCCGGCCTGGGGGCCGTCGACGGCACCGACGTGATCGCCGACTGCGGCCGTCTCGGCCCCGAGTCCCCCGCGCTCGACCTGTTGCCGCACGCCAGCCTGGTGCTGCTGGTGGCCCGCACCACGCCGGAGCAGATCGCCCACGCCCGGGACCGGGCCGGGGCGCTCTGCGTGCGGTTGCACGGCCCGGCGACCGGGCCGGCGTCACTGGCCACTCCGCCGGTCGGGCTGCTGATCGTGGTGGATCCCAAGGAGCGGAACCGGATGAGCGGACAGGTCACGACGCTGCTGTCGGCCTCCAACCTGCCCGTGCAGCTGTTCGGTACGCTGGCCGACGACCCGTCGGGCGCCGAGCAGCTGGCCGGCCGTCGGCGTGGCCGGGTGGCCAAGTCGCTGCTCGTCCGCTCGGCCCGGGAGGTCGCGCGGACGCTGGACCAGCGGTTCGGCTTCGGGACTCTTGCCGTCACCGGCGACCGGAGTGCACTGACCGGAGCGCCCGTTGCCCAGGCCTCTGCCCTGAACGAGCGAGTCATGCCACGTCCCGATGTGATGAGGTCGGAGCCGGCTGCGTGGCAGGGCCGTCCGAACCCGGCGGCGGCGAAGCCGAGTCCGGCTCCGGGCTCGGCCCAGGCCCCGGCAGGGTTCGGGGCCGGCGGGGTGAACCCGACGCAGACCGGGCCGGTGGCGCCACCGGCCTCGCCTTGGCCCAACCGGCAGCCGCCGACGCAGGAGAGTCCCACCGGTTCCTGGCACCTCGCGCCCCCGCAGACCGAGACCACCCAGCGACTCCCACGCTGGACACCGCCCGCCCCAGGGCAGTCCGCGCCCGGGACGGCCGAGGCAGGTCCCGCCGCGGCGGCTCCCGCCGATCTGGCCGCCTGGCGCCGTCAACAAGGGCACGACGAGGGCGGGGTGAACTGATCCGATGGACCATCAACTGGTCAAGCGATTCCGCCAGGAGACCGGTGACCGCCTCGCCGAGCAGCGCCGCCTCGACCAGGTGTCGGGCGTTCCGCCGATGTCCGCCGAGGACGAGCGGCAGTTCGCCAGGGCGGTGATCGCCCAGGTGCTGGAGGAGTACGCCCGAACCGAGATCACGATGGGTCGGACGCCTCCCACCGCCGAGGAGGAGGAGGCGCTCGCCTCCGGCGTGCACGCGGCGCTGTTCGGGGTCGGCCGACTGCAGCCCCTGCTGGACGACCCGTCGATCGAGAACATCGACATCAACGGCTACGACCAGGTGTTCATCGGTTACGCGGACGGTCGCGAGCAGCAGGCCGAGCCGGTGGCCGAGACGGACGAGGAGCTGATCGAGCTCATCCAGGTGCTCGGCGCGTACTCCGGCCTGTCCTCCCGCCCCTTCGACACCGCCAACCCCCAGTTGGACCTGCGGCTGCCCGACGGCTCCCGGCTCTCCGCCGTCATGGAGGTGACCCGGCGCCCAGCGCTGTCGATCCGCCGGGCCCGGCTGGGCAAGGTCTTCCTCGCTGACCTGCTTGGCAACGGCACGGTCACGCCCGAGCTGCGCGCCATGCTCGGCGCGGCCGTCCGCGCTCGGAAGAACATCATGATCGCGGGAGCGACCAACGCCGGGAAGACCACCCTGCTGCGGGCGCTGGCCAATGAGATCCCGGCGCACGAGCGTCTGATCACCGTGGAGCGCGCACTGGAACTCGGGCTCGACCAGTTCCCCGAACTGCACCCCAACGTGGTCGCGTTCGAGGAGCGGCTGCCCAACTCCGAGGGCCTGGGTGCGGTCGGCATGGCGGAGCTGGTACGCCGTTCGCTGCGCATGAACCCCTCTCGGGTGATCGTCGGTGAGGTCCTCGGCGACGAGATCGTCACCATGCTCAACGCGATGTCGCAGGGCAACGACGGCTCGCTCTCAACCATCCACGCCAACAGCAGCCTTGAGGTCTTCAACCGCATCTCGACCTACGCCCTGCAGGCGCAGGAGCGGCTGCCGGTCGAGGCGAGCCAGATGCTGATCGCCGGGGCGATCGACTTCGTGGTGTTCGTACAGCGGATCAACGACTTCCACGCCGGGGGCAGACTGCGCCGCCAGGTCACCTCGGTGCGCGAGGTCAACGGCGTGGACGGCCGCGTGCTCTCCAGCGAGGTCTTCGCGCTGGCAGCCGACGGGCAGCTGTATCCGCGCACGCCGATCAGCTGCCAGGAAGAACTCACGGCACAGGGCTACACACCGAGCGGAGTTTGGCGATGAACCTTCCCGACCTGCCCGGAGCCCTCTCCGCCACCACCCTGCTGGCACTGGTGGCCGGGATCGGTGTCGGCGGCGGTCTGGCGCTGCTGGTCGCGGCGCTGTACGGGCTGCCGGTCAAGCCGGCCTCTGCCGAGCGACGGGGCAAGGCGGCCGCGAACTTCCTGGGCCGGCGCGGTACGGCGGCGGTCATCGCGGGACTGCTGGTCCTGCTGGTGTCCCGTTGGCCGGTCGCGGCTGTCGCGGGTGGTGTCCTGGTGCTGTTCTGGAACCAGCTGTTCGGCGGCGCCTCGGCGGAGCGTGCCGCCATGCAGCGGGTGGAGGCGCTGGCCGCGTGGACGGAGTCGCTGCGCGACACCATCGCCGGCGCGGTCGGTCTGGAGCAGGCCGTGCCGGCCTCCGCGCGGGCGGCCGCCCCGGCGCTGCGCGAACACCTGCTGGCGATGGTGGACCGCCTGCGGGCCAGGATGCCGATGCCGCAGGCGCTGCAGCACTTCGCCGACGATCTGGACGACCCCAGCGCCGACATCGTCATCGCGGCCCTGATCCTCAACGCCCGGCTGCGCGGCCCCGGCCTGCGGGAGGTCCTCGGTGCGCTGGCCAAGTCGGCCCGCGAGGAGGTCGACATGCGTCAGCGGGTGTTGGCGCAGCGCGCCAGCACCCGGCGCAGCGTGCAGATCGTGGTGGTGGTCAGCTCGACGTTCGTGCTGGGGCTCTCCGTCTTCAACCGGGACTTCGTCTCGCCGTACGGCACACCCCTCGGGCAGCTGGTGCTGGCCTTCGTCCTCGGACTGTTCGCCGCGGGCTTCTGGTGGCTGCGCAAGCTGTCGGCGGTCCAGACACCGGAGCGGTTCCTCACGCGGAGCGCCGCCGTGCCCATGGGAGACCACCGATGACCTATGAACTGCTCTGCGGTGCCGCCTTCGGTCTCGGGCTCTACCTGTTGGTGCGGGCGCTGATTCCAAGCCGTCCCGGGCCGGGTACGGCGGTGGCGCGGATCGACGCGCTGCGCGGGCAGGCGGCCGTCTCGCCGGTGGTGGCCGGGCCGCAGGACTCCGGCCGCGGGTCGGAGCTGCGGGGCCGGGTGGGTGCCTGGACAGCCGACTTCTACGTTCGGCAGGGCTGGCAGCAGCGCTCGCTCCGGGCCGACCTCGCGATACTCGACAAGCCGTGGGAGACCTTCCTCGCCACGAAGGTGCTGCTCGCCTCGACCGGGCTGCTCTTCGGGCCGCTGGTCTTCGCGCTTCTGTGGATCATCGGCATCACCAACAGCCCGCTCGCTCCGCTGTGGCTGGCCGTGGTCTTCGCCGCGATCTTCTTCTTCCTGCCCGACCTGGAGATCCGCCGTGACGCGGCGGAGAAACGCAAGGACTTCCGCCGGGTGGTGGGTGCTTATCTCGACCTGGTGGCGATGAACCTGGCGGGCGGCCGCGGGCTGCCCGAAGCTCTGATGGCCGCGGCCGAGATCAGCGACGGCTGGGCGCTGCGTCGGCTTCGGGACTGCCTGGCCGACGCCCGGCTCACCGGCATCAGCCAGTGGGTGGCGCTCGGCAGGCTCGGGGAGCAGCTCGATGTCGGCGAACTGAAGGACCTGTCGTCCGCGTTGGGTCTGGTCGCCGAGGACGGCGCCAAGGTGCGGCAGTCGCTGGCCTCGCGTGCGGAGACCATGCGGCATCGCGAACTGGCCGAGATCGAGGGCCAGGCGGGCGCCAAGTCGCAGACCATGTTGGTCGCCCAGCTGCTGCTGTGCGCCGGATTCCTGGTCTTCCTCACCTTCCCGGCCATGATGCGGGTGTTCCAGCTGTGACCACGTGACCTCTCAGCAGCCACCCGAAACCCAGTCCGTCTTTCTCGAACACTCTGATCGCAGGGGGAGCACTCCATGAACCGTTCACGCGTACCGGCGATTTCGCACCCGGCCATCGACCTGCTGGTCCTCAGGGCACAGGCCCGTCTGGAGCGGGTCCGTGGCGAGGACCGGGACAAGGGCGTCTCGGCGATCGAGTGGGTGGTCATCTCGGCGATCGTGGTGACCATCGTGCTCGCGGTCGCCTTCGTCATCAAGGCCGCCGTCGCGGACAAGGCGACCAGCGTGGGGAACTGCATCAAGAACGCGGACTCGACCGCCGCGACCGAGTGCAAGTAGCCGTCCTTGGCCGGGTGTTGATGGGGGTGAACGGATGAGGGCGGTGCTCCGGCGGCTCTCCGCGGGTATACGTCGCAGGGCGAACGGTGGGACGGACGACGGGGTGAGCGCCATCGAGTTCGTGCTCCTCACCCCGATCTTCTTCGTCCTCATGCTGCTCACCATCCAGTTCGCGATGTACTTCTTCTCCGGCCAGATCGTGCAGGCGGCCGCGCAGGCCGGAGCCCGGGCCGGGCGGGCCGAGGCCGACGCCGATCCGGGGGGCTGGGCGGCCGACGCGTCGCAGCGGGCACGGGAGCGCATCGCCACCCTGGGCCCGTCCCTCGCCGGCGATCCGACCTACACGGTGAGCCGGCCCGATCAGAACACCGTCAGCGTCCATGTCGCCGCGGACGTGGTCAGCGTGGTGCCCTGGCTCCACCTGAGGGTGAGTGCCACTTCGCAGGGTCCGATCGAGAGGTTCATCCCCGATGGCGGCTGAGTCGACACCGAAGCGTCTGGTGCGCGACGCCGGCATGTCCGCCATCGAACTGGTCATCCTCGCACCGGTGATGATGATGTTCATCCTGCTGCTCGTCGCCTGCGGCCTACTGGTCCGGGCACACGGCGCCCTCGACGGGGCCGCGCGCGACGCCGCCAGAGCGGGGGCATTGCAGCACGACTCCGGGCCCGCGCTCCAGGCGGCGCGGGACGCCGCCGTCGCGGACGCGGCGGGCATCTGCGCGGGCGGCGAGGTGACGGTCAACAAGCTCCCGGGAGACTTCGCCCCGGGCGGGATCTTCGCGGTCACGGTGAGCTGCGACATTCCCGCCCTCGCGTCGCTCGGCCTGGACGTGACCACCCACGTCACCGCCCAGGCTGCAGCACCCCTCGACACCTACCGGAGGGCCTCGTGAAGCCGCCCAGGCGGCGGGGAGCCACACCTGACGAAGGATCGGGAGCCGTGTTCGCGGTCTTCTACGGCCTGCTGTTCCTCGTCATCGCGGCCTTCGTCATCGACGGCGGCCTGTCCATCTCGAAACGGGAGCGGGCGGCGGACATCGCCGAGCAGGCGGCGCGCTACGCGGCCAACCACCTCGACACCGGGGCGCTCCGCAACGGCGGCGGGGTGGTGGTGGATGCCGCCGGCTGCACCGGAAACGTGCAGACCTTCGCCCGGACCGCGGGACTGGACGAATCGGACGCGGCAGCCTCCTACTGCGTCCCGAACGGGGGCAACTCGGTCCAGGCGGTCATCAAGCTGACCTACCAACCGGCCATGCTCGGGCTGTTCTACGACGGCAGTTTCACCGTGACCGGGCGGGCCACCGCCAAGGCGATAACCGGGCCGTGAGGCCGAGCGGCCCGATCGGAACGGACCGACGAGGCCAGAACAGAGGAAGGAACGGCCACCACGATGGCTCGCAGTAGCAAGCGGCACCGGCTCGGCTCGGCTGCCGGCGCCGGCGGCAGGACACCGGTACCGGTTCGCATGGAGCGGAGCCGCGATCTCGGCGGCCTCCTGCGTGCCGCCGGGGCGCTCCTCGCGCTCGCCGCCCTGCTCGTCGGCGTCCCGTACGGACTGGCCCGGTACGTGGGCTGGCCGCTCCCGACCCGGATGCCGTCGCTCAGCCTGCTGCAGGAGCCGCTCACCACCACCACCTTCATCTACGTGCTGGCCGTGGTGGTGTGGCTCGCCTGGGCCCAGTTCACCGCCTGCGTGCTGGTGGAGATCAAGGCCGCGCTGTCCGGCGTCGGCATGCCGACCCGCATTCCCGGCGCGGGACCCAGCCAACTACTGGCCCGACAGCTGGTGGCCGCGCTGCTCCTGGTGTCGGCCGGGACCGCCAGCCTCGTGCCGAGCCTGTCCGCGCTCGCGCCGCAGTACGAGCACGGGACGCGGCAGGCCGTCGTGGCGACGGCACCGGCACACGACGCGCTGCGGGCGGCCGACGCCGGCCCGGCAGCCGGAGGACGGGCGACCGAACAGGCAGGAGCCCAGCAGGTAGGACAGACCACCGGGCAACCGGCCGGCGGCCCGGTCGGCCAAGGACAGCAGGCCACCGGCGGCACGAAGTTCTACCGCATCCAGCCGCCGGCCGGGCGGCATCACGACACCCTCTGGGAGACCGCACAGCGCCACCTCGGCGACGGCCGCCGCTACCAGGAGATCTACGAGCTCAACAAGGACCGGATCCAGCCGGACGGCAGCAAGCTGACCAAGGCCAGCCTGATCCGGCCCGGATGGATCATGGAGATGCCGGCCGACGCGGTCGGCGGGGACCTGGTCGAGATCGACACCCCGCCAACGCCAGCGACCGGCGGCGAGATCAGCACCACGGCACCGAGCGCGGACGGCACGTCGGCCGAGCAGGCCGGCCACCAGACCACCCCGACGCCGTACCCCGACCTCACGAAGGCCGCAGCGGAAGGCCGCCTCCACACGGTCGGCAACACCACGGACGAGCACCCCGAGCAGAGCAGCCCGGCCGCCCAGCCAGCCCCCGCAGCCGTACCGCCGGCACCCGCGCGACCCGTCCCCCCAGCGTCCACCCAGCAGCCCACCGGCCCGGACACGGCCCGGCCCGGCAGCCAGCCGGACTCCTGGTTCCTGGCCGCCGCCACCCACCTGCCCGAAGCACTGACGCTGGCACCCCTGCTCGCGGCCGGCCTGCTCGCCGCCCTCGGCCGCGAACGCCGCGCCCGGCTGTGGGCCGGTTCCCTCGGCCGCCAGCGCCTTCGCCCGGCCGGTGACGACGAGCGCGCGACCGAGGACGCCTTGCACGTGGGCGCCGACCGCGAGGGCGCCGCGGCTCTGGACATGTCACTGCGCGGCCTGGCAGCCCTGCTCACCGCCGAGGGCCGCCCACTTCCCGCGGTGTACGCGGCGGAGCTGACGCCCGACGCCGTCACCCTGCGACTCAGCGCGACCCCGGACGCGGCGCCGCCCGCCCCCTGGAGCGAGGCCCCTACCGACCGGGCCTGGACCCTCTCCCGGCCCGACCTGCTCGCCTTCCCCGTCGAGCTGCAGAGCGCGGCCCGGCGTGCCGCCGCTCCCTACCCGGGCCTGGTACCGGTCGGCAGCAGCCCACTGGACGACGCCCAGCCCTCCGGGACGGCCACCCGCACCGCCCCGCGCCTGCGCACTCACCTCCTCAATCTGGAGGCCGCTCCGGGGCTGATCGCCCTCAGCGGGGAGGATCCCGTCCGGCGCGAGGTGTTGGCCGCCTTCGCGGCCGGGCTGGCCACTCACGGCTGGGCGGACCGGATGATGCTCACCCTGGTCGGCTTCGGCACCGAACTCGCCGCACTGGCTCCCGGGCGGGTCAGGAACCTGGCCACCCCCGAGGAGCTGCTGGCCGAACTCGCTCCCGAGGTGGCCGAGCGGCAGCGCTTCCTCGACGCGGCGGGAACCGACTCCGTCCTCACCGGGCGCACCAGCAGCCATCAGCACACCTTGTGGCCGCCACACTTCGCCCTCCTCGCCGAAGCGCCGTCAGGCGCCACCGCAGTCCGGCTGGGCGAACTCGCCACCGTCGGTAGCCGGGCCGGTCTCGGCTTCGTCGTCGCCGGTGAAGCCCCCGGTCAAGCGGCCTGGGAGCTCACCGTCGCCGCGGACGGGAGCCTGACCGCCCCCCTGCTGGGAATCGCGGCGAGCACCGCCCCCCGCCTCCCGGAGCGCCACTACGAGGCTCTGGTCAAGCTCTTCGCCGAGTCCACCGCCGAGAGCTCGCCCACCGCACTGCCCGTGCCCGCCGCCGAACTCCGGGCAGCCCCCGGGGTACTGGTCCGGCTGCTCGGCGAACTCACCGTCGAGAGCGCCCCCGGCACCGCACCGCTCGCCGCGTTGCCGAACCAGCGCGCCGACCTGGTACACGAGGCACTCGTCCACCTCCTCCTGCACCGCGAGGGCGTACACCCCCGTGTCCTGGCCGCCGCACTGTGGCCGGGCGGAGCCCCGGAATCGGTGGCCGACGCGACGATCCGACGACTGCGCGACTGGCTCGGCACCGACCCGACCACCGACGGCCCCCGACTCGTCACGGACCCAGCCGGCCGGCTGCGCCTGGGCCCGGACGTGCGCTCCGACTGGGAGGAGTTCCAGTCGCTGCGCGAGCAGGCCATGCACGACCCACGACCGCCGAGCAGGGAGTCCGAGCGGCTGCTCGACACCGCTCTTACTCTGGTCCGTGGTGCCTTCCTGACGGATCGCCCGGAAGGGCGGTACGCGTGGCTGGCGTACGAACCGGTGGAGCCACAGGTGGCTTCGCTGGTCGCCGCCACCGCTCTGGACCTGGCCAGGCTGCGACGCACAGCGGGTGACCCGACCGGCGCGGCGGCGGCGATCGAACAGGGGCTGGCCGCTGCACCCGACGAGGAGGAACTGTGGCAGGAGCTGCTGCGGGCCGTCCACGCCGAGGGCGACCTGGAGCGGCTGCGGGAGCTTGTCGACGACCTGGTCAAGCGGAGCTGGTACATCCACGGCCGCCGCGGCCTGCACCCTCGGACGCAGGCCCTGGTGACCGAGCTCCTACCCGACTGGCAGGGCACCACTCGGATCGCCAACTGACAGCCGGCCGGTCAGAACCCCTGCGCGGCGCCGGGCGATCGGCACGCAACCGGGACTCCTGCGCTCGGACTGTACCTGCCGAGCCGCGGGCCGGAGCCGCAGCAGCGGGCGTCGTCACTGACGTCGCCGACCCGGGCGGCTGCCGGCGGCTGACCGTGGCCCGCGCGGACGGCGGCCGGGCCGTGCCGCGGTCGGGTCGCCGATGAGCTGCGGGGGGACCTTGATCGCTGAGCAGCCCGCAGGTCGAAGTGCCCCCGTTCCCGGCAAGGCCTAACTCATGCTGTCCGAGGCCGAGCCATATGTGTATAGGGTCGTCTCCCGGGGGGACTTGCACCAATTTCCAACCTGGAGTGGGCTTCTGCGCTGCTGGAGATGGACGGTTCTCGGCCTGCCTTTGTCCTGGCGATGTAGGGTGGGTGACTGCCGAGGCTGGTTCTCCCGCCTCTTTAAGTACGCGGTGTGCAGGCGCTGCTGGCCTACCCCTTGCCCGGGCCTGGGCTCCATGTGGTGGCCCTCAGCCTTAAGGACCTGGCGACAAGTCGTACCAGGCCCCGGCGGCACCGCCGAACTGGTGGTGGCGTTCGCCTGCCGGGCGGCCGCGAAGCCACTCGAGTGCGCCAAGCGCGTCGACCTGCCCACCTGCCCGATCGCCCTCCACTGACCGGCCGTTGTGCCTACGGGGCTCAAGGCGCGCTCGGTGGCTACGGCTGGCCATCGCTCGGGAGGACCGGCTTGAGAAATCTGCTCGGCGTTCCGTGCCAGGAGACGCGCAGGGCTTCCCTCGCTCGTGTGCATGCGACGAAGAGCAGGTTCAGCTCCCCGTTGAGGTCCTCCTGGTGCTGCTGTTGATCCGACTCCATCGGAGTGACCGCACCTCGCATCGGTACCACGCCGTCGTTCACGCCTGCCACGGCGACGCAGCGAAACTCCAGTCCCTTCATCCGGTGCATGGTCCCGATCCGCACACCTGGCCCCGAGAGTCCGACACCAAGCAGGCAGGCCTGTATCCCGGCCTGCTCCAGCGCCTGGGCGATGTCGCGGCCCAGCTGGACGAACCGCACGGCCACACCGATGTCCTCCCGGCTGACGTCTGACGTGATCCACTCCGAGATCTGGGTGACAAGTGCCTGGATCTCCTCGGACTTGCTGGGAAAACCTCGCGCGTCGGGATGCGAGCCGTGCAGCGTCGAGTGGTAGCCGGCGAGGGACTCCTCTCCGCCGTCCATGTCGTCCGGCCGCTCGCCGGTGAGGAGGGACGCGGACCAGGTCAGGATCTCGTGCGTGGTGCGATAGTTGATTCGCAGTCGCGAGGAGCGCCCAGCCACCTGGATTCCGAGTGACCGCAGCGAGACCTTGTTGCCATAGATGCGCTGGTGCGTGTCACCGGCGAGGAACAGGTCGTTCGGCCCGGGGACGACCAGAGCACGGAGGAAGCGCCACTGCGCGGGGTGCAGGTCCTGGGCCTCGTCGACCACCACGTGCCGGAACGGACGGCTGTCCAGTCCCTCCAGTTCTCGCGCGGCCTGCGCGCACACCTGAAGGAACGTCCACTCCCCGGACTGCCGCAGCTGCTCCTCGAACGCCGTCACCGCACGCCACAGTTGGGCTCGCTTCAGCGGGCCGAGCGCTGTGCCGCGACCTGCCCGGGATGCCTTGAGATACTGCTCGGGCCCCGTGATCGCCTGTGCCAGCACGACCTGCCGCCACTCCTGATCGAGGAAGACGTCGGTGAAGTCGACACCCAACCGACGGGCGATCCGTCCCCAGCGGGAGATGATCTCGCGCTGGTCGACGACGAGCTTCAGCGGTGCGCCACCGCCTGCACGGCGCACTGTCTCGTTCGCCAACGCGTCGACGTTGACCACCCGCACCTTTGCCCTGATCCGCTCATCCGCGATCAGCAGGGCCAGGCAGCGCTCCAGTTCCGCGGCGAGATCTTTGGTGTAGGTGGTGAGCAGCACCGACCCGTCGGGAGCGCCCGGGGGCAGCCGACGAGCCAGATGGTGGGCACGGTGCAGAGCCACCACCGTCTTTCCGGTGCCGGGACCGCCTGTCACGCGGACCGGCCCGCCGTACGAGTCCCGGTAGGCGACCCGGTGCTGGGCCGGATGCAGGAAGATCCGCCATGTGTCGAACGGTCGTTCCAGGATCTCCAGCAACTCCTCGGGGCCGGACACCAGGGCGACACGGCCGCGCGCGTGCGCCATCGCCGAGACCAGTCCGTTCCCGGGCGGAGCATCACCGACGCCCGCCGCGGTCCGCGCGTAAGCCTGGACGATCTCGCGGTCGATCTCGTCGGGTTCCAGCCCGCTGGCGAGGCCCAGCAGGACGTCGAACTGCTGTTCCGGGAGGACCCTGTGGAGGGCTTCCAGGTGGGCTTCGTCGGGCAGGAGCCGAATGATCGGCAGGATCTCCTCGTCGATGCCAAGGCGGCGCAGGACCTTGTCGGAGTGGCCCGCGAAGAGGCGCCCGGACTCCTCGGAGGCAAGGGCTTTCAGCGACTCGGTGGCGCGTTCCAGCGCGATGTCGTTGCGGATCTCGACACCCTGGGTCGCGGCGTTGACCGAGGCCCGGTGCTTGCACGCCCAGTCGTTGGCCTTGTCGTGGGGGAGGACTTTCAGCAGGAGGTAGCTGTCGCCCTGGTCCGCCTTGAGTACTACTCCGCGCCAGAAGCTCGTGATCCGGATGGTCCGGAGTCTCGGATCGCGCTGGTTGGTCAGCTTCTCCAGATGCGCGCCCGTGTGGGTGGCCGCGGTGAACTTCTCGAAGGTCTCGAAAACCCTTCGCTGCACCGGCTTTTCCAGTGCCGCGAACTCGAGCAGAAAGTCCCGGTGCATACCCAGCGTCGCCACGCAGGCCCCCCCTTGCGCCTCGGTCGGTCGGGCAGTGCGATCACTCTACTGGTACCGACGATCACCCGATGCGCACGTGCGACTGCCCTAGACTCCGCGAGACGGGAGGAGGCGCATGGAGCTCATTGACCGAGGCACCGTGCTCGGGGGGCGCTACCGGCTGGAACACCCCCTGGGACGCGGGTCGATGGGGCGCGTCTGGCGGGGGCGGGACCAGCATTTGGGTCGGGCCGTAGCGGTGAAGACCGTCTCGGCCGAGCTGCTGGCCGATGCGGCGGGCCGAGCCGGTGCGCTACGCCGATTCGAGCGGGAGGCGAAGGCGGCGGCGGCACTCGACCACGCCAACGTCGCGACCGTTCACGACGCCGACGTCACGGGTGCAACCTGCTGGCTGGTCATGCAGCTCATCGACGGGGCGACGCTCGACATCATGCTCGGCGAGCAGGAGCGTCTCGATGTCGAGTCGGCCGTCTCAGTTGCCGCGCAACTCTGTTCGGGCCTGGCAGCAGCGCACGCCGCGGGTCTGGTTCACCGGGATCTCAAGGCCGAGAACGTGATGGTCGGCCGGGACGGTGTGGTCAAGATCCTCGACTTCGGGCTGGTCAAGGTCGTCACGGACAGCGGTCCCCGGCTGACCCTGACCGGCGAGCAGCTGGGCAATCTCCTCTGCGCCTCACCGGAGTTGCTCGTCGGTGCGGCGGCTCTCGACGCCCGCAGCGACCTCTACAGTGTGGGCTGCCTGCTGCACCACATGCTCGCCGGCAGCCCGCCGTTCGACGCCGCGACGCCGACCGCTCTGATGGCCGGCCATCTCGACCGGCGGCCACCACTGCTTGCCGACTGCGGAGTCCGGGTGCCGGCGGGGCTCCAGGAGGTGGTCACGGCGCTGCTGGCCAAGGACCGGGTGGCCAGGCCCAGCTCGGCGGCCGAGGTGTACGGCGCACTCGGGCCGTACCTGCCCGTAGCGGAGCCGGGACCGGTCGCGCTACGCCGGTTCGGGCCCGAGGATCCCCGGCGCCCCTTCGTGCTCCCGCAGGCGCCCTACCCGGTGTGACCGTGTGATCGCCGGTGGGATGAGAGGATGCCTCCCGGCAGTAGCGGTAGCGGCGCGAACGAAACTGTGACTGGGGACGGGGCGTGACACGGGAGATCCTGGGACGCTACGAGTTGGCGGACTTCCTGGGCCGGGGCGGGATGGCCGAGGTGTGGGCCGCGTGGGACCGGGAGGCCGGCCGCGCGGCTGCCGTGAAGTTCCTTGCTCCGTACGGCCTTGACGGTGCGACGGCCGCACTGGAGCAGCGGTTTCTGCGGGAGGCCAGGCTCACGGCCAAGCTGAGTCACCCCGGAGTTCCGGTCGTCCATGACAGCGGCAAGCTCGACGACGGCCGGCTCTACCTGGTGATGGAGCTGGTGCCCGGCGACACGCTGTCGGCCCTGTTGAAGAAGTCGGGGCCGTTCCCGATCCACCGGGCCGCCTCGGTGGCGGCGCAGACGGCCGGCGTCCTGGCGCACGCGCATGCCAGCGGTGTGATGCACCGCGATCTCAAACCGTCCAATCTGATGCTCAACCCGGACGGCGCCGTCAAAGTGCTCGACTTCGGCATCGCCGCGGCCTTGGAGCCCGGCCCGGACGAGCCGCGCCTGACCCGCACCAATGCCACACCCGGCACTGCCGGCTTCATGGCCCCCGAACAGGCGGAAGGCCACCCGGTCGCCGCAAGCGACCTCTACGCTCTCGGCTGCGTGCTCTACGAGCTGCTGACCGGCGTGCCGCCGTTCACCGCTCCGAACGACCTGATGCTGATGTACCGGCACGTGACGGACCCCCCGCCGCCGGTCGCCTCGCACCGAGCCGATCTGCCCGACGCGTTCGCCGACCTGGTGATGCGGCTGCTCGCCAAGGACCCGGCTGATCGTCCGACGGCCGACGAGGTCCGCGACACCGCGCGCCGATGGGCGACCGACGAGGCCGGGCACGCGGTGGCGGTGGAGTCGCGGGAGCGCTCCGTCGCCCCTGCCGAGGCGCTGCGCCGCACCGCGGACGCCGAGAGCGACGACCCGGCATCCGTCATGGTGCTGCTGGAGCGGTACGACCGGCTGCGCCGGAGCGGGGAGCCGGGGCGGGCCTTTGAGGGGTTCGCCGGGCTGGCCGAGGAGCTCCAGGGCAGTCGTGCGGCCGACGCCCCGGAGGTCCTCGCCTGCCGAGTGGGGGCGGCTCGGTGCCTGGCCACGCTCGGCCGCACGGCGGAGGCCCGTGATGCCCTCGAGGCGCTCCTTCCGGCTCAGGAACAGGCCCTCGGCCCCGTGCACCCCTCCGTCTTCGACACCCGGTACCAGATCGCCGTGCTCGTGGCCGGGGCGGGCGACCGGGCCCGGGCCCGCGAGCTCTTGGCGCACCTGCGTGACGCGCAGCGGGCCGCTCTCCCGGAGGGCGATCGCGGACTTGCCAGGACGATCGACTTGATAGCTCGGCTCGATCGGATCCTGGGGAGCGCTCCGTAGATCTGTGAACTGTGTACACGGATTCTGCTGTGGTAGAATCCGTGGGCCGACCGGGTGAGATGTGCCGGAGTCGGCATCATCCGGAGGATCAACGGAAGGCGGACCGATCGTGGCGGATCGGCGTGGGGGCGACGGGATCACGGAGCGACTCCCCGAGGAGGGCGACCTGGTCGAGGTCCGTGGTCAGAGCTGGGTCGTCTCGCGGGTCCAGCCCTCCGCCGGCCCGGAGCAGGACGGCGGCGCCACCCTGGTGCACCTGCAGTCAGTGGCGGACGGCCGCTTCGGCGACACCCTCAGCGTCATCTGGGACATCGAGCCCGGCCGTCGCGTGCTGCCCGCCGGCCTGCTTCCCGATGCCGCCACCGGGCTGTACGACCCGCCGGCCCGCCTGGCGGCCTTCCTCGACGCCGTCCGCTGGTCCGCGGTCGCCTCCGCCGACGCCAGGAACCTCCAGGCGCCCTTCCGCTCCGGCGTCGCCGTCGAGCCGTACCAGCTCGAACCCGTCTCGCGGGCGGTCGGCGCTCCCCGCGTCAACCTGCTCCTCGCCGACGATGTGGGCCTCGGCAAGACCGTCGAGGCCGGCCTCGTCGTCCAGGAGCTGCTGCTCCGTGGCCGGGCCCGCCGCGTCATGGTCGTCTGCCCCGCCGGGCTGACCCTCAAGTGGCGGGACGAGCTGGCCGAGAAGTTCGGCCTCGACTTCACCATCATCGACTCCGAGCAGTGCGCCCGGCTGCGCCGTACCCATGGCACCGCTGCCAACCCGTTCCGGGTCCACGCGCTGAGCATCGTCTCGCTGCCCTGGCTGCGCGGGGCCAAGGCGCAGCGCCTGCTCGACGAGGTGATCCCGGTCGGCGAGGCCGCGCGCAACGAGGACGGCACGGAGCGCCGCTTCTTCGACCTCCTGGTCCTCGACGAGGCGCACCACGTCGCACCGGCGGCGCCCAAGCAGGTGTACGCCGTCGACTCCCAGCAGACCAAGCTGATCCGCCGCCTGGTGCCGCACTTCGAGCACCGGCTCTTCCTCTCGGCGACTCCGCACAACGGCTACCCGGAGTCCTACACCGCGCTGCTCGAACTCATCGACAACCAGCGGTTCGCCCGTGGCGTCGACCCCGACAAGGACGCACTCAGGGACACCGTCGTCCGGCGGCTGAAGAGCAACGTCAAGAACCCCGACGGCAGCGACCGCTTCCGCACCCGCCGTACCCACGAGCGCGAGGTCGAGTACACGCCGGCCGAGCGGGAGGTCCACGGTCTGCTCAGCAGCTTCGCCGACCTGCGCCGAGGCCGCCTGGCCCCCGGGGCCCGTGGTGGCCGCCGGGCCGCCGACCTGGTCACCCTGCTGCTGAAGAAGCGCCTCTTCTCGTCCCCCGCCGCCTTCCTGCACACCGTGCGGACCTACCTCTCGCACCTCGACGACACGGCCGGGCGCCCGCGCGGTGCCGCCACCGAAGTGCCGGACTGGCTGGAGGAGTTCGACGACCTCGCGGCAGAACTCGACGACCTCGCGCTCGCCGAGGCGGAGGACGACGCGCTCACCCGCTCCACCCGGCTCACCCCCGAGGAGGACGGTGAGGAGCTCCGCCTGCTGCGCGAGATGGAGCGCTGGGCGCTGACCCATGAGGCCGCCGCCGACTCCAAGGCCGCCGCACTGATCGACTACCTCAAGGCGGTCTGCCGCCCGGACGGCAAGCTCTGGACGAACGAGCGGGTCGTCGTCTTCACCGAGTACCGCGACACCCAGAAGTGGCTGACCGACCTGCTCCGTCAGGAGGAGATGACCGACGGCGGCCGGATCGCCCAGCTGCACGGCGGCCTCACCACCGAGGAGCGCGAGCAGATCCGGCTCGGCTTCCAGGCCGCTCCGGACACCCCGGAGGGCCGCGTCCGGATCCTCATCGCCACGGACGCGGCCAGCGAGGGCATCGACCTGCAGAACCACTGCTGGCGCCTGGTGAACTACGACATCCCCTTCAACCCCAACAAGCTCGAACAGCGCATCGGCCGGATCGACCGCTGGGGGCAGCGCAAGGACCCGGAGATCCGCCACTTCGTGGGTGCCGGCTGGCAGACGGCCGCCGCCGGCTCCTACGAGGCCGACCTTGAGTTCCTCTCCCGGGTCGCGCGGAAGGTCGCCCGGATGGAGGAGGACCTCGGCTCGGTCAACGCCGTGATCGCCGACGCCGTCCAGCGCCGGATGGCGGGCGATCAGACCCCGGTCGACATCGAGAACGCCAAGCCCCGGCAGATCAAGGGCCGGACCACCGGCGGGACGGTCGCACCCGAGCAGAACGTCACGGCCCAGGCCAAGCGGCTGGCGGAGCAGTACGACGAGACCGTCGAGGCCCTCGGGCTGACCCCCGGCAACATCCGCCGCGTCGTGGACACCGCGCTTGCCCTGGACCGCCAGCAGCCGCTGGTGCCCTACTTCCACGAGGACTTCGACGGCGGCCTCTACCAGGTCCCGCCGCTCACCGGCACCTGGGAGCGCGCCACCCGTGGCCTGGCGCACAAGCTCCGCCCGAGCGAGCAGCGCCCCGTCACCTTCGACGCCAAGATCGCCGGTGAGGGGCGCGACGAGGTCGTCCTGGCCCACCTGAAGCACCCCCTCGTCGCGCTCTCCACCCGGCTGCTCACCGCCGCCGTCTGGAACGCCGACAGCGTGGGGCTGCATCGGGTGGCCGCCGTGGTCACCGACGATCCCACCGTGGAGACCACCCTGGTGGGCGCGTACGCCAGGTACGTGCTCGTGGGCGTCGACGGGACCCGCCTGCACGAGGAAGTGCTGTACGCGGGCGGGTGGTTCGGCGACACCGGACGCTTCCGCCGCTGGGAGTCCGTGCGCGGCCTGGGGGCGGTCCTCTCGGGCGCGCTCACCAGCGGGGTCGAGGCCGCGCCGCACCTGCGGGCGGACTTGGCCGAGGCGTGGCCCCGCCTCGCCCAGCCGCTGTACGACTCGCTGGCGGCACGCTCGCGCGAGCGGCGGGCCTCGTTGGAGAGGGCCCTGCTCGACCGGCGCGGGGAGGAGGAGCGGCGCATCCACGGCACACTCGACCGCTTCGAGGCGACGCTGCGCGCCAAGCTGAAGGAGGAGGGCGACGCGGTCGGCGAGCAGATCGCCCTCTTCGGCGACCGCGAACTCACCACCACCGAGCAGCGCCAGTACCGCGAGGACCGCGAGCGCTGGCAGGCCCGCCTGGACGGGCTCGCCGCCGAGCGCGAGCGCGAACTCGTCGCCATCGACGCGCGCTACCGCGAGCCGCGCTCGCACCTCTTCCCCGTCGCCGTCGTCTTCGTGATCCCCGAGAAGGATGCCGCCCGATGAGCCCGAGCCCCGCCGTCTCCCGCGGACTTGCCGCTGCCAAGGCCAAGGCCCTCGACGGTCGCGCCCAGCACCAGGAGTGGCTCGACCTCGCCGAGGTGTCCGGCCCCTTCCTCACCCTGCCGGTCCTGCTCCAGGCCTGGCCGCAGCTCGACGCCGTCGAGCGCGACCAGCGCAAGCGGCTGCGCGCCCACCATGCCGACTGGCAGACCGACCCGGCGGCCGGCCGGGACGAGTGGGTCTCGTACGTGCTGCGCGACCTGCTGGATTGGGGCGATGCCCTGGCGCTGCGCCAGGGCGAGGACGACGACCTGGTGCTCGACCGCTTCACGGTGGAGGTGCCCGAGCACGGGGCCCGGCTGCGTGCCGACTTCGCCCTGGTCGAGCCGGGCGGCGACCTGGCCGCCGAGCCCGACGCGGCGGCCGCGGCCAAGCGGGTCCCGCTGATCGGCATGGTCGTGCCCAGCGGGACCGTCCCCACCGCCCGCGCTGCCTGGGGTGGCGAGTGGTCCGCCACCCCCGCCGACCGCCTCGCCCGGCTCTGCCGCCACCACGGCATCCCGCTCGGCCTCGTGACGGACGGCCGCTGGTGGTGCCTGGTCTGGGCGCCGGTGGGCGGGGTCACCACGACGGCGGTCTTCGACGCGATCGGCTGGAACGAGGCGGCCGAACGCAACGTCGTCCGCGCGTGGATCTCGCTGCTGCGGCGGCGCCGCTTCTTCGAGTACGAGCAGCACGAGACCCTGAGCGGGCTGCTGCGCAAGAGCCTGGAGGCGGGCGAGGAGGTCACCGACGCGCTCGGCGTCCAGGTCCGCCAGGCGGTCGAACTGCTCGTGGACGCCATCAGCCGGGCCGACGCGCGGGCGATGGAACGCGGGGCGCCGGGGCTGCACGCGGAGAACGTCAGTGCCAGTGAGGTCTACCGGGGCGCCGTCGCCGTGATGATGCGGGTCGTCTTCCTGCTCTTCGCGGAGGAGCGGGGGCTGCTGCCGGCGTCCGACCAGGTGTACGCCGACTCGTACTCGGCTGGGCGACTGTGCGCGGACCTGGAGGCCCGGGCCCAGGCCGAGGGCGAGGGCGCGCTGGAGCACACCACCGCGGCCTGGCACCGGCTGATCGCGCTCTTCCACGCCGTGTACGGGGGCGTGCAGCACGACGAGTTGACGCTGCCCGCGTACGACGGCTCGATCTTCGACCCGATGCGGCACCCTTGGCTGGAGCTGGGCTCGCCGCTGCTGCCGATCGACGACCGCACGGTGCTGCACATGCTCCAAGCGGTGCAGTACGTCCAGATCGGTACGGGCAAGAAGCGGGAGCGGCGCCGGCTCACCTTCCGGGCGCTGGACGTCGAGCAGATCGGCTACGTGTACGAGGGCCTGCTCTCGTACGACGGCCGGCGGGCGGTCGACACGGTGATCGGGCTGATCGGGCCGGTCGGGCTGGAGCACGAGGTTCCGCTGCGGGAACTGGAGTCGCTGGCGGCGACGTGTCAGGACGTGAAGGGGCTCGCGAAGAAGATCAGCGAGGCGTACAAGGAGCCCAAGCCCGGGATCGGCAACGCGGCGAAGATCGAGAAGCTGCTCGCGCCGCCGACGGGGGAGGCGCGGGAGGAAGCGAAGCGACTGCTCTTCGCGGCCTGCCGGGACGCCGAGTTGACGGAGCGGCTACTGCCGTTCTTCGGGATCCTCCGGCGCGACCTGCGGGACCTGCCGGTGGTGATCCCGGCCGGTGCGCTGTACGTGACGCCGTCCTCGCTGCGGAAGAACACGGGCACGCACTACACGCCGAGGCGGCTCGCGGAGGAGATCGTCCGGCACGCGCTGGAACCACTGGTGTACCGGGTCGGGCCGCTCCAGACGGCGCGGACCGAGGACTGGGAGCACAAGACGGCGGCCGAGATCCTGGAGCTGAAGGTCGCCGACATCGCGATGGGGTCCGGCGCGTTCCTGGTCGCGGCCTGCCGGTATCTGGCGGACAAGCTCATCGACGCGTGGTCCCGGGAGAAGCGGGAGGACGCGGTTGCGTACCGGGCCGACGGGCGGGAGATCGACACGGTGACGGCGGCTGACGCCGAATCCGATCCGATCGTGGTGGAGGCGCGTCGGCAGATCATCGAGCACTGCCTGTACGGGGTGGACATCAACCCGATGGCCGTGGAGATGGCCAAGCTTTCGTTGTGGCTGGTGTCCATGGACAAGGAGCGGCCGTTCACCTTCCTGGACGACCGGATGCTGGCGGGAGACTCCCTGCTCGGGGTCGTCAGCCTTGAGCAGCTGAAGGCCGTCCACCTGGTGGTGCGGAGGGGCGATCTCCATGGAGCGGAGGCCGACACCGAGCGGCAGATCGAGGAGGCGGCGCGGGACAGGCATGCCATCACGGAGATAAGGGGTGATGGCCTGCCGGCGCTGGCGAAGAAGCGCGAGCTGCTGGAGACGGTACGGCAGCACACTGCTCGGCTGGGGCTGGTCGGTGACCTGATCGCGGGGGCGGCGCTGGCGACGTGTGCGTCGGGGCGGGTGTCGTGGTACGAGCACGATGGCGGCGAGCGGGTGAGGGATCTGTTCCCGCAAGCGGCGGGGGCAGCAGCGGAGCTCGGGCTGGGGGACATGGACGAGGCTACGCCCGGGGTGGTGAGGGCTCGTCAGTTGGCGAAGGATTGGCTGGCGAGCGAGCTGCCGGAGGGCGGACTCGAACGGCGGCCGGTGCACTGGCCGTTGGAGTTCCCGGAGGTCTTCCAGGAGCGGGGCGGGTTCGATGCGGTGGTGGGGAACCCGCCGTTTTTGGGTGGGAAGAAGCTGACGGGGGCACTGGGGGAGGCGTATCGCGAGTACATGGTGGATTACCTTGCGCGGGGGAGGCGAGGTAATGCGGATCTGGTCGCGTACTTCGAGCTGCGTGCGCATGAACTGCTGAACGGCAGTGGTCAAACCGGCCTAATTGCGACGAATACCCTCGCCCAGGGGGACACCCGTGAGGTAGGCCTTGATCAGCTGGAAGCTTCAGGTGTGGAGATTCGCCGCGCGGTAAAGAGTGCGCCGTGGCCGTCAAGTTCTGCCGTATTGGAGTATTGCGCCGTATGGACAAGTCGGGCCATTGTATGCGAGTCGGCGGGCCGAATCCTGGGGGGAGTTTCAGTATCGAGGGGTATTTCCACCTCATTGAATCCGGTGACCCGCGAGCCTTCCTGGGTGGAAAGACTAGATGGTAGCGCAGGGCTCGCTTTCATCGGAAACTTCGTAAATGGCATAGGGTTCGTCCTGGACCCATCGGAAGCTGATGACCTTATCTCTCAGGATGGGCGGTATGGTGACGTCATCTCTGACTACTTGAACGGGCAGGATCTGAACAATAGTCCAATTCTGGCCGCGAGTCGTAAGATTATTGACTTCGAAAATCGGACTCAGGTGCAGGCCGCGGATTATCCATTGGCTCTTTCTCGGGTGCGTAAGCTGGTTAAGCCTCAGAGGGATCGCCTGGGGGATGACAAAAAGCTTGTTCGTGAGCGCTGGTGGCAGTTTGAAAAGCTTGCCCCGGGTCTGAGAAATGCACTAAAGCCTCTCGGCCACTGCATTTCAATTGCACTTGTGAGCAAGGTTGTCATGCCAGTTATGGTGCCGACTGGCCAGGTTTTCTCGCACAAGCTTGGCGTGTTCGCATCTAATGACTTCGCATTGCTTGCGTTCCTCAGTAGTGCGCCCCACTACTGGTGGGCTCTTGATCGCAGCTCGACCATGAAGGCTGATCTCAACTACAGCCCTTCCGACGTCTTCGAAACCCTCGTCCGCCCTTCCCTCACCGAGGACCTCCGGGCTGCCGGTACCCGACTCGACACCTTCCGGCGTGAGCTGATGCTCCGCCGCAACATCGGGCTGACGGCCACCTACAACCTCGTCCACGACTCCTCCTGCGAGGATGACGACATCACCGAACTCCGGGTCATCCACGAGGAGATCGACCGCGCGACCATCGCCGCCTACGGCTGGTATGACCTGCTTGATCCCACCGGCGCCACCCGCCCCGCTGACCCGACGCACGAGACGTACCCGCTCGATCACGGGTTCCACGAGACCGACCAGGGTACTCGGTACACCATCGGTCTGCTCGCCCGCACCGAGATCATCGACCGCCTCCGTCGGCTCAACCACCAGGCGTACGCCGACGAGGTGTTCCTCGGGTTGCACAAGAAGCCGAACCGGCGTGCCGACCTTCCTTCGCCCTCCGCCGAGGCTCGGCGTAGGAAAGCGGAGCGGCCGAACAAGACCGGCACCACCGACTTCGGTGACGATGGGAACTCACCGCCGGAGGGCGCTCTCTTCTGACAGGCCCGGTCGTTGAGGCGGCCCTCGCTCGGTGAGCGGGGGCCGCCTCGTGTCAGTGGGTGAAGTCGGCGTGGTGGTCGAACTCGCCGGCCTTGACACCCTGGAGGAACTTGGCGAACTTGGCCGGGGTAGTGCGGACGATGATGGCGCCGCTGTCGGACTCGCGGAGTTCGACCAGCCCGTTGGCCGTGCGCACCTCGACGCATTCGTTGGATGCGCCGCTGTAACTGGATTTCTGCCACCCGGACTTACTCATACTTGCCCCTCGTCTCATCCCTGATGGATCGAATGAACTTACGCGACTCATCATCCGACAAGGCGAGAGACCCCAGGCGGGCGAAGGTTGCCCGGTGGCTGGCCAGGTCTGCTGGAGCGTCGAAGAACAGGACGCCCAGTGCGGTGTCCATCTGAAGCGTTGCGAGCTCTGGCACCACCGCTTCGGCGAACATGAGGTTCTCGCCCGCGCCGGGGAAGGTGTCCATGTCGAACGGAACCACTCGGACAGAGATCGCTTGCGTGTCGGAGTCCTCGATCAGGCTGTCGAGTTGGTCTGCGAGCACCTTGGGTCCACCGAACTGCATCCGCAGGGCGGCTTCATGGATGAAGGAGGTATACGGCGTTCCGCTGGTGCGGATGACGCGTTGGCGCTGAACTCGGAATGCCGTCCTGACATCGATGTCGTGACGAGGTAGCGGTGGCGTGATCCGTGCGAACACCGCAGAAGCGTATGCCTCGGTCTGCTGGAGGCCGGGGATATAGGTGGTCGCCCAGGTGTAGAGCTTGTGGGCGTGGGCCTCCATCTCTGCTACTTCGAGGAAGTCCGTCGGCAGGATCCCGCGGTACTCCTCCCACCAGTTCCTTCCGCGTGAGGCGATGAGGTTAGCGATGGCGTCGATGAGTGGCTGGTTGGTGCACTTGCAAGCTGCTGCGACTGTACGAAGCCGGTCCGCGCTGACGCTGGTCTTTCCGTTCTCCATCTGCGTCACCTGGGCAGGGCTCACGCCGAGCGCGTGGGCGAGCTGGCTGCCGCCCAGGCCGGCTTGTTCTCGCATCCTTCGCAACTCGGCGCCCAGGCGGCGCTGACGAAGCGTTGGGTTGTGGCGACCGGGCATGGTGTCCTCTCGGCGTTTCGTGGGATCAGTCTGCCGCGCAGCCCGCGGCGATGGCCATCTGTCCCACGGAAGAGGGAACTTCTCCAGATCTACTTAAATTTAAGTACCAGTGGCGCTATGGTCGATCTCACATCGATCCGACGGATCGTCAGTAACGCCTGTCACCTGGGCAGTAGGCGCCTGCTGCCCCCGCACCGCAGAGCAGCCGCGCGCGGCATCAACCAGCCCCGTCCCGGCCTGGCTCACGGCGACGCATCCGCCGCTGGACGACCGAAACCCGCACCCAGCCTCACGGAGGCCCCCCATGTGTACCTTCAGCCTGCCCAGGACGCCCAAGACGCCCAATCCTCCCGAGCCCCCCGACTGGTCCGCCGCCCGCGACGAGCTGCGCGACCTCCTCACCACGGCTGGGTGGCCCGATGACCTGATCTGGGACGCCGAACTCGCCCTCCACGAGCTCTTCGTCAACGCGTGGAAGCACGGCGGCAGCCCCGCGCCCGTCGTGGTCGTCCTGCTCCTCGCCGACCGCGCCCTCCGCACGCTCCGCGTCACGGTCGCCGACGACAGCCCCACCCTCCCCGAGCAGCGCACCACCGATGCTGCCGACCCCTACGAGCTGTCCGGGCGCGGCCTGCACCTGGTCCGCTCGCTCACCCACCGCTTCGGCGCCGCCCCGCGCAAGCACGGCGGCAAGGCGGTCTGGTTCGAGCTGGACAGCGTCGCGTGAGCCCCCGCCGCCAGCCGATCGCGCCGGCCGACCCCCGGACGCGCGACTACACCGAGCCCCAGGTCACCGCGCTGATCCGCGAACTCCACCAGCGGGGAGGCCGCTTCGGCATCCTCTGGGGCTCCGCCCGTACCAACGGCGTCGTCAACGGGCACCTCCTCGTCGACTTCGGCAACGCCCCGGTCAGCACCCTCCTCAACCTCCTTCGCCTCCTCCAGGACGCGGAGGCGAGCGAAGCATGGGAGTCGTGATCCCCTTCAACACCCAGCCGGTGCACGTCGAGCGGACCACGCTCGCCCACCTCGACGTCGAGGCCGTCCCCGACGCGACGGTCCAGGTCCGGGTGGCAGTCGACCTCGACATCCACGCCGGCCCGGGCGAGCAGCTCGCGTTCGCCCTCACCCGGGCCCAGGCGGAGGACCTCCTGCACGGCCTCGCCGCTCACCTCGGCCACCGCGTCATCGGAGCCCGTCGGTGAGACCCGCACTCGCCGCACTCACCGCCGGGCCGAATCCCCAACTCGGCCCGGCGGCCCGGCAGCAGACCTCAGCCCCGCCGGGCGAGATCGAGCGCTGCCGTGTGGACGAACCACTCCAGCACGCCGCACAGCTCCTCGCCGTGCTCGGCGAAGACCTGCAACGGGAACGACGGGCGCAGCTCCAGCTTCGCCTCCGCCAGCTCGATCCCCTCGATCTCGTTCAGCCGGCGCAGCAGCTCGCGCCGCACCTCGGTGTCGTCGAACGGGCTGCGGTCCTTCAGGTACTGGAAGACCACCTCCGCCGTGCCCGTCACCGGGTAGAGCGCGAGCGGCCACAGCAGGTGCGGCTGGGCGGCGGTGCCCGCGTCGAGCATCGGGAAGCAGCTGGTCTCGTCATGGCGGCCGTAGTCCAGGTGGCCGCCCTGCCGCTCCCAGAAGCGCAGCGCCGCCAGCACCGCGTCCGCCGCCTCGGTCTGGTTCTCGGCCAGTTGGGAGCGGAAGCGCTCGGCCGCCGCGGTGCTCTCGGCGTCGGGCAGCGGATCGCCCGCCCGGTCCTGTGGCATCTCGCGGCCGAGCAGCGTGGCCAGCTCCTGGGCGCTCAGACGGTGGGAGCCGTGGGCGCGCCCGCGCTGGTCGAACGGCACGCCCTCCTGCTCCAGGAGCTCCTGCGGCGTCTCGGTGCGGCCGTCGAGCCAGCGGAAGTTCGAAGAGACCCGGCCGTCCGAGTTGAGGACGCGGTACGCACCGATCACACCGGGCTTGGTGGCCAGGTGGTTCCCGACGCCCAGCCCGTGGAGTCCGATGAGTTCGGCGATGTCCCCGTACGCGGTCCAGGTGCCGCTGGGCATCGCGATGAGGGCGGCGCGCAGGTCGGCCCAGCCCGGCCACTCCTCGCCGACCGCCTTCGCCGTGCCCAGCGGGCCGGGCCACAGCTCGCAGGCGCGCCGGGCGAGGCGGTCGGCGCGGGCCAGGATCTCCGCCCTGCCCCAGCGTTCCTCGGCGGCGATCTCCTGGTTCATCCGCAGGGCGCTGGAGTCGAGGATCTGCTGCTTGCGCTGGAAGGGGTGATTGGAGAGTTTGGAGTTGTCGCCCGAGAGGGTCACGTTGCCAAGGGTGTGCACCAGGAGTTCGTGCAGCTCCTTCGGGGTCTGGCCGTCCTCGGTCTCCTCCGCGAGCAGGTCGAACCATGCCTGCGCCGGGCGCTGGGGCAGGACGTGCTCCAGCGTCAGGGACGCCTTCTCGAAGTCGACCGGCTCGCTCGCCGCGTAGCTCTCCTCCAGGCGGCGCAGCACCTGGAGGCGCTGGGCGGACCGCCCGCCCCAGTAGAACGGCTTGGTGCGGACGGCCTCCCGCAGGTCCTCGTCGGAGGGCCACCTGCGGCGGCGGGCGGAGAGCAGCCGGCGCACGGCCTCGGCGGGCGGGCGGTCGTCCTCCAACTCCCTGGGGGCCTCCATGAAGATCCGGTTCAGGTTGTTCGTCGGCACCTGGCAGATCATCCGCCGGACCAGGAACGACTCGACGTAGCCGAGCGCCTCGGCGGCTTGCGCGGCCGTCGCCCGGCCGGCGTCGACGAGGTCGAGCAGGTGGAGGGTGAGCGGGAGGTGGGTCTGCCCGCCCCAGGCACCCAGGCGCTCCAGTACGGCGCGCAGGGCGGGAGAGTTCTCCCGCTCCGGCTCCAGGATGCGCAGCAGCCGCCCGGCCCGGTCGGCGAGCTGGGCGATCTCGGCCCGCAGCTCCGCCTCGTCGTGCTTGACCGCGTCGAGCCGCGCCTGCTGCGCGCGGTAGATGTCGCTCTGCTTGGCCTTGCTGTGGCCGCGTACCACCAGGTCCAGCCAGACAAGGAGTTCCAGGCGCTCCGGGCCCAGCTGCTGCTGCATCGGCAGCCACAGCTCCCGGTAGACCCGCTCACCCTGCTTCGGCAGCAGGCTGAAGACGTAGTTGCGCAGCAGGTCGCTCTGGCTGAGGCCCTTGCCGGTGTCGTTGATCGACTCGAAGATCCGGTAGACGTTGTCGCCCGGTTCGGCGCTGATCTCGACGATCGACAGCAGGTCCTTCAGGACGGTCTCCACCGCTGCCGACCACGCGGGGCCGTGGGCGTCCTCGCCCTGGGCGAGGACGCCCCGGAAGAACCGGTAGGCGGTGCCGACGTTGCCGGCGCCGCCCGCCTCCGGCGAGGACTCTACGCAGGCCGTGAACGCGCCCCGGTCCGCCTGGGTGGGCAGCAGGCGGTAGTGGTCGAGGTCCTCGTCGAACTCGTTGACCAGGAGCTGCCGGTGGACCCGGTCGGCGGCCTTCGCGGCGCCGGCGGCCTTGAAGTGGTCGCGCAGGGCGGTGCAGGCGAGCATCAGGGTGGTGAGCCGCTGCTGTCCGTCGACCACCAGCCAGCGCTGGACGCCGCCGGCCTGGAGGTGGCCGGGCGCCAGGACGACGGAGCCGAGGAAGTGCGCCGCCGGCAGATCGCCGGCGAGGTGCTGGTCCACCAGCTCGGAGACGTCGTCCCAGAGCCGCGCCAGGTGCTTCTGCCGCCAGCTGTAGGTGCGCTGGTAGAGCGGTACCTGGAACTGCTTCTGGCCCTGGACCAGTTTGAGGAACGTGATCTCCTGCGCGCGCATGACTCCCCTTCAGGCGGTGGTCCACCGGGCACCGGGCTCGTGACCGACCGCCAGCGTACGGGCACGGTACGACAAGCCACATGGTCACGGTTCTTCAGGAAATCTGTGAACTAAGTCAATCGACAAATGTCAGCTTCGCGGGGAACACTGTCGCAAGCCCGCAGTAGGCTCGCCATGCTCGGTCATCTCCCGAAAGGGGCAGTCCAGTTCATGTCCGCCCAGTCATCGGCGCCCGTCCCGCATCCGTTGGACGACGTCCCGCAGACCTTCCGCCCCGGCTCCTCGTACGACGTCCGGGAGGTCCTCGAAAAGTACATCAGCCGTGATCTGCTCGGCCCCTGGGACGGTGACGGGGAGGAGCTGCTGCCCAGCTCGGCCGGTCCGCGTGACCGCTACCTGGTCGGGATGCTCGGGCCCCGGCCGACCGACTCCACGTCGCGTCGGACCGCCCGGGCCGCCGCGCAGCTCGCCGACGTCGAACCCGGCGGTGGCGGGGACCGGGCCGACATCGAACCGGCGGACCTGCTCACCCCGCAGGCGGCAGGGCACATCTGGGCGTCGTCCATGGGCCTGTCGTTCACCGTCCCGGCCTCGATCGGCACGCTCACGGTCACGGCGAGCTGGGGGCGCTACTCGCTCACCGAGTCCCACACCGACGACGGGCACACCCGTCGGGTGTGGGGGCAGCAGAAGGTGGAGCACCCCGAGGACATCGACGTCGCCGGCACCGGCGACCGCCGCCTCGTCCTGGAGGGCGACTCGGCGGACGGGCCGTGCGTGCGACTGGACGTCAAGGTGCGGCAGCGCAACGGCGGGGCGGGCGGCGAGGACCTGCGGGTGGTCGAGGTGGCCCTGGTCAACCAGTTGCCGGACTCCGCCGAGCAGCGCGACGCCAACTGGCTGTTCCAGACCCAGCTCGACGTCACCGCCTTCGCCGACGACCAGGCGGCCGTCTTCCTCCCCATCGACGATCCGCTCGCACCCGGCGCGGCCGGCCACGGCCCCGAGGACGACGAGGAGGTGCGGCTCCGGCTGCTCTACCGGGACAGCCTGCGCCACGCGTTGGGCCGCAACGTCGCGGTCAGGGCCGAGGTGCGGGCAGGAGAGCGCCGGGCCCACCGGCTGACCACCACCTGGCTGCCCGTGTACAACGTGCCCGGCACCACCGCCCCCAAGATCGAGGAGCAGCCGCTGCTCACCGGGCTCGAACTCGGCATGGACGAACTCGCCGGGCTCGCGGTGCCCTCCCGGCGCAAGGAACTCACCGCGGCACTCGCCCCGCTCGCCGACGGCTACCACAGCTGGCTCCAGGAACAGCGGGAACGCCTCCAGTCGCTTCCCGAGGACCTGCGCAAGGCCGCCGAGACGGCCCTTGTGCAGGCCGAAGAGGTCTGCCACCGCATCGCCTTCGGCATCGACGCCCTCGCTGCGGACGACATCACGCTGGAGGCCTTCCGGTTCGCCAACCGGGCCATGGCGCTCCAGCGGCGGAACACCGCCATCGCGGCGGCGCGCGCCGGGCACGAGGACGAGGCGGCCTCCTACCAGGAGGCCCGCGCCGCCGTGTACGCGAAGGGCAAGGAGGGTGCCAGCTGGCGTCCGTTCCAGCTGGCCTTCGTGCTGCTCAACCTCGCCTCGCTGGCCCGCCCCGGTCACCCGGACCGTGGCACCAGCGCCGACGCCGTCGTCGACCTGCTGTTCTTCCCGACCGGTGGCGGCAAGACCGAGGCGTACCTGGGCCTCGCCGCCTTCACCTTCGCGCTGCGCCGGCTCCAGGGAACCATCGGCAGCGGCACCGAGGCACGCAGCGGCGAGGCCGGGGTCGGCGTGCTGATGCGCTACACCCTGCGGCTGCTGACAGCGCAGCAGTTCCAGCGGGCGGCCGCTCTGGTCACCGCGGCCGAGGTGCTGCGCCGGGAGGCCTATGGGGCGGGGGACCGCCGCTGGGGCACGACACCGTTCCGGATCGGGCTGTGGGTGGGGACCTCGGTGTCGCCGAACTGGTTCACCGAGGCCAGGGGCCAGATCGCCGGGGCCAAGGAGAGCGCCGACGACAAGTACGCCCGGGTGATCCAGGTGCTCAGCTGCCCGTGGTGCGGCTCCGGACTGACGGCCCACCAGAACATGGAGTACGACGAGCGCACCCGGCGGGTCCTGCTGTACTGCCCGCGGGGCGAGGGCCAGGACCACTGCCCGTTCTCACGCAGGGGGGCGAAGGGCGAAGGGATCCCCGTCCTCACGGTGGACGAGGAGATCTACCGGCTGGCGCCCGCCATGCTCATCGCGACCGTCGACAAGTTCGCCCAGCTGCCGTGGAACGGTTACGCCGGCCTGTTGTTCGGCCGGGTCACCGAGCTGTGCCCGGTCCACGGCTACCGCCATGACGACCTCGACGCCCAGACCGGCTGCCGGCCCCGCCACCGGGGGGAGCAGCCCGCCAAGCCGGTGACCCGCCTGCGCCCGCCGGACCTGATCATCCAGGACGAGCTGCACCTGATCTCGGGAGCGCTCGGCACCACCGTGGGGCTCTTCGAGGCGGCCGTCGACCAGCTGTGCAGCTGGGCCTGGACGGACGAGCACGGCACCCGGCACGAGGTCGGGCCGAAGATCGTCGCGTCCACGGCGACCACGAAGCGGGCCGCGGACCAGGTGCGCGGCATCTTCGGGCGCCGGATCGCGGTGTTCCCGCCGCAGGTCCTGGACGCGGGTGACACGTTCTTCTCCCGGCAGGTCGAGGTCAGCCGCGAGGACCCGGGCCGTCGCTACCTCGGCGTCTGCGCCCACGGGACCCGGCTCAAGGCGGCCGAGATCCGGGTCGCCGAGATCCTCTTGCTGGGCGCGCAGCAGCTGTTCGACGACTACGGCGACCAGGCCGACCCGTACATGACGCTGGTCGGTTACTTCAACGCCACCCGCGAGCTGGCCGGCATGCGCCGTTACCTCGACGACGACATCACCACCAGGGTGCGCGCCAACGGCAGCCGCAAGGGCCACGAGACGCTCGCCGAGCGCATCGTCAGCCGGACCGGCATGCTGACCATCCAGGAGCTCACCTCCCGGATCTCCTCCTCGGAGATCAGCGCGACCCTCAAGCGGCTGGAGGGCGGCTTCGACCCCGAGCGGGACACCTCCGAGCGGCGCAGGGCGCTGAACGCCGAGTACGCGGCGGCGAAGCGCGAGAAGCGTCCGCCCCGGGCGCTGCCCACCCACCCGGCCCGCCAGGCGGTCGACGTCGTACTGGCCACCTCGATGCTCCAGGTCGGTGTGGACGTCTCCCGGTTCGGACTGATGCTGGTGGTCGGGCAGCCCAAGAACACCGCCGAGTACATCCAGGCCTCCTCCCGGGTCGGCCGGGACCCGGCGCGCCCCGGGCTCGTCGTCACCCTCTACAACTGGTCGCGCCCCAGGGACCTGGCCCACTTCGAGGACTTCGGGCACTACCACGCCACCTTCTACCGTCAGGTCGAAGCCCTGTCGGTCACCCCGTACGCCCGCCGGGCGCTCGACCGCGGCACAGCGCCGACCTACATCGCCGCGCTGCGCCAGGCCGCCTACGACCACTCGCGCAACGCGGACGCCCACACGGTGGACCTCGACGGCGAGATCGCGGCGGAGGTCGAACGGCGCCTGCTGGACCGCGCAGAGGCGGTCGGCGGCCCGCGTGCCCGGGGCTACCTCGCCGAGCGCATCGCCACGCTCAAGGATGCCTGGGCCGGCAAGCGCGAGGGAAACGCGCTGCTCGCCTACCGCAACGAGAAGAAGACGGGCACCCTGGTGACCCCGCTGCTGCGCAGGGCCGACGGCGCCCAGTGGGACGAGCTCACGGTCCCGATGTCGATGCGCGAGACCGAGAACGAGATCAACCTGCTGCTCCCCGGGGGCGGGAGGCTGATGGAACTGTCCACCGGCGGCGGGCCCGGGTGGGACTTCGGCCCCGGCTCGGGCGATGACGGCTCGGACGCCGCCGTGGACGTGGACGAGTACGGAGACACCGCCGCTGCGGCGACGAGGAAGGGACAGCGATGAGCAACGGCTACTTCCGCCGCGTGGGGGCGGCGCGCCCCAGCCACCTGATGTTCACCGCGGGGGTGGGCGCGCTCATCGACCTGCCCAACTTCTCCGTGCTGGTGCAGGGGTTGGAGCCGTGGTCCTACAACGGCCTGACCAACTACACCATCGACGAGCCGCGGCTGCGCACGGCCGTCAACCGCGCCCTGCAGCTCTACGGCCGGGAGCGAGTCACGGAGCTGCGGTCGGCACCGTGGGAGGAGGGCGGCGACTCGGCCAAGGACTGGGCCAGCCAGGGGGTCGGAGTCCCCGTCACCCCGTTCCCGCAGTGGCTGCGGTGCACCGCGTGCAACCTGCTCGCGCCGGTCGACTCGCAGGCCTTCGCGTTCGTCAACAACAACCCGAGCGCTCCCCACGAGGCGAAGTTCGTCCACGACTGCACGTCCCGCAAGCCGCTCGCGGTCGCGGCCCGTTTCACCCTGGTCTGCACGGACGGACACCTCGACGAGTTCCCGTACACCCCGTTCGTCCACCACGGCGGCGCCTGCCAGGGGTCACCCCGGCCGCTGCTGCGGATGCGGGACCACGGCGGCAACCAGGCCGCCAACGTCACCATCGAGTGCGTGGGCTGCGGGGCCAGGCGCAACATCCGCGACGCGATGGGCGAGCGGGGCCGCCGCAACCTGCCTGCCTGCCGCGGGCGCCACCCGCACCTGGGGAGCTACTTCGAGCACGGCGGCTGCAACCGCGAGGCCACCCTCATGGTCGCCGGCGCGTCCAACCAGTGGTTCCCGATGACGCTCAGCGCCCTCGCGCTCCCGCCGGGCGAGGACGACAGGATTCCGGACCTGGTCGAGGAGCGGTGGGAGGAGGTGAAGGGCATCACCTCGCGGGAATTCTTCGATGTGCTGTCCAACGTTCCGTCTCTGGGTTGGCTCAAGGACTACGACCCGGATGCGCTGATCGCCGCGGTCACAGCCCGGGCGGCCGCCGCGAACGGTGAGGCGCCGGCCACGGACACGCAGCCTGCCGACCTGCTCGGTCCGGAGTGGGCAGTGCTCTCCGCGGCCCGCCCGCCCCGCGCCACCGAGGACTTCGCGCTGGCACCGGTGCCGGTCCCGGAAGCCTTGAAGGGCCTGTTCGCCGACGTCCGGCAGGTGGAGCGGCTGCGCGAGGCCCGGGCCCTGATCGGGTTCACCCGGCTCGACGCACCGGACCCGGAGTCCCCCTCTCCCGAGATCGCCACCCCGGTGCGGCTCTCCCGGACCGGACTGGGCTGGGTGCCGGCCAGCGAGGTCCGCGGGGAGGGGATCTTCCTGCGGGTGCGGGACGACCTGATGGCCGAATGGGTGACCCGGATGGAGAAGTCCCCGCAGATGGCGGCCCACCGCGACGCCTTCGTTCGTTTCCGCACCAATCGCAGGAGCGACCGGCTCACCGGCCCCTTCGATCCGATGCTCGGCTGGCCGGGGGAGCGCTACCTCGCCCTGCACACCCTGTCCCACCTGCTCATCCGCACCATCGCCCTGGAGTGCGGCTACAACTCGGCGAGCCTGGCCGAGCGCATCTACGCCGGGGACGACACCGACCCCAGGACCGGCATCCTGATCTACACGGCGGTGCCCGACTCGGAGGGCACCCTGGGCGGGCTGGTCGCGCTGGCCGAGGAGCCGCAGTTCGAACGCATCGTCAGGCTGGCGCTGCGCAACGCGGCGCACTGCTCCTCCGACCCGTTGTGCGCGGAGCGCCTGCCGCACGCGCCGGCCGACTTCCTGCACGGCGCCGCGTGTCACATCTGTCTCTTCGTCTCGGAGACGACCTGCGAGCGCGGCAACAGGTTCCTGGACCGCCGGTTCCTGGTGCCGCTCGGCGACGAGCCCGATCTTGTCCTCACGCCCGGCGAGCTGCTGGCGTGAGCACCGCGCGCTTCGAGGCCGCGGCCGCTTCGGCGGTCGCGGCCCTCGGCCCGCAGCGGGCCCGAACGCTGGCCGCGCTCCTCGAACAGGGCCGCAGCGCGGAGTACGCGGCCGGCGAGTTCCCGTCCCCTCGAACCTCCGGTCAGATACGGGAGCTGTACCGGGCGGTCCACGCCGAAGAGATCTCCGGTGCCGTCGCGGCGGCCTACCTGCGCGGGTTCAGCGCGGCCTGGAACGACCGCAGCGGCGAGGCCGAGGTCAGGACCGTGTGGAGCGGCCCGAGTACCCCCGGCGTGCCGGTGCGGTCGACCGCCCGCGTGCTGACCGAGGTCGTGCGGGCGGCGCGGACGGAGCTCCTGGCGATGAGCTACTCGGCCCGGCCGTACCGTCCGCTGCTCCAGGCGCTGTCCGACGCGACGGCCCGAGGGGTGGACGTGCACATCGTGGTCGAGACGCTGGAGGGGGCGGGGCGGCTCCTGGAGGGGCCGGAGCCGGCCGCGGCCTTCAGGTCCGTGGCCGGCCTCCGGCTCTGGCACTGGCCGCCGGACCGGCGCGACCATCCGGCCGCCCGCCAACACGCCAAGCTGGCCGTCGCCGACCGCCAAGTGCTCTTCCTGGGAAGCGCCAACCTCACGGAGTCCGGGGTGCGCCGCAACCTTGAGGCCGGCACCGTCATTCGCGGCGGTACGGCACCCGAGCGCGCGGCCGAGCACATCCGCGCGCTGATGCGGCAGGGGATCCTGCAGCCGCTTCCCACGGGTTAGCGGTTCCGCCCGGTGCGGGGCCTTGCACCGGGCGGCCGGGAGTCCCGCTATCGCAGAACTCCGTCGGGGGAGAACAGCGTCAACTGTTCTGGATCACTGTCCGGTTCCGGCGCCTGGGCGAGGCCGGCGGCCTCAGCCGCGTCCGGATCGGTGTCGGCCGTCGGATCAGCCGCCGCACCGTCGTCGGCGATCGTCGGCAGGACGTACTCCTGAGCGAGACCCGCCAGGTGCAGCGGAAGCGGCAGGCTCAGGGCGTCCGAGTGGTCCGGCGCCTGCCGCAGCTGGTGGACGGCCAGGGCCAGTGCTTCCGGGTCGTCGCCGTCGGCCTGGTGGCAGCCGAGCACCGCCAGTTCGACCAGGCCCGGGTTCCAGGCCGGCTTGTCGGTGTCGATGGTCAGCTCACCCTTGCGCTTGCCGGCGCGCAGCGGGCGCGGAGCCAGCTTGTCCGCCTCCACCGCGGATCCGCTGAACTGCTGGGCCTTGGGGGTGGTCGACCAGAACACCCGGGCACTGTCCGCCGCGGTCGGGTCGGTCCACAGATGCGCCGGCAGGCCGTTCACGCCGTTGACCTCGTCAGGGTGCACGCCCCACCACTGAGCGGTCTCGCGGCCCTGGGAGGTCCGTACCCGGACCAGCCGCAGGTCCGGGTCGAGCCGTCGGGCGGGTGCGTGGCCGGTGCGGATCCGGTCCGGTTCGCTCTGGCCGTCCTGCAGCCAGGTCCAGTGCGAACGGCAGTTCTGCGCATGGGCGAGCAGCAGGGTCGGCGTGCCACGCAGCGAGCGCACCACCTTCTGCAGCCACTCCTCCGTCTCCTGTCGCTGCCGCTTCATGTCCTGCCACCACGACGGGCGTTCGGTCGGTTGTGCGGCGTCGCCGCGCGGACCGGGCACGCCCGACGGCACCTCCGCGAGGCGGGTCAACCGGAGCAGCAGGGCCGGGTACGGGATCCACGCGCCCGCGCCGCCGTCCGCGGACCGGTCCCAGCCCTCCACCCGAGCCAGCCCGGTGCCCGGGCGCGCCGGGGTGACCCGGACGGCGACCGGCTCGTGGCCGGCCCAACGGGTGCGGCTGCGCGCGTTCTTCCGGACCATCCACACCGCCGCGTAGCGCAGCTCCTCGGGCAGTTGGGCGCCCAGGCCGTGTTCGGGGTGGACTCGTACACCGAGCTGCCGCAGCCCGTCGTCCCAGGCCTTGAGGGCGCGGAAGCCCGCGTTCTTCTCGCTGTTGTAGCCCCGCAGGCGCTTGGGCACCGCCATGAACTGGGTCAGCACGCCGGCATCAGCACATCCCAGCCGGAGCGCGAACTTGGGGTCGTGGTCGGGCGTGGTGAAGTCCTGCCGCCGGTCGATCTCGACCAGGGCCAGAGCGGGGATCGAGTCGGTGCGGTCGGCGCCGAGGAAGGCACGCACCTCGGTCCGACGAGCACTCAGGGCTCGTGTGACGGCATCGCGGGTGGGGCGCCCTTCGCCCAGCGGCAGGTCGTCGGCGAGCGAGCCGGTCAACTTGAGACAGCGCAGCCGCACCGTCAGTTCGGCCGTGTCCCATTCCAGGACCGCCGGGCTGCCGGGGCATGCGGCCTCGTAGGCCTTGGCGGTCGGCCGCGACTCGTCGTCCTTGAGCCCGAGGTGGTCGATCAGGGCGGCGATGGCCGTGTCGCGCATCTCGGTGGTCTGCCACAGCAGCCGGGCCTCCAACACGGCTTGTCCGTTCGGCATGCAGTCCGAGCCGTCCAGCGAGCCGAGGGCGAAGGCCGTCCCGATCCGGCGAGCGGTGGCCGCGCGTACGTCCTCGGCGGCCTTGTCGACCTCACCGGCGGGCTTGGGGCGGGGATTCGCCGGGCGGTGCGTGGTGGCGCGACGGGTGTACTCCAGGGCCGGCGCGGGACGCAGCACCTCGGGCAGCGCCTGTTCGGCCCAGTGGACGATCCGCGACCGCTGGTCCGACATCAGGCCGGCGCCGACCTCGTGCCCGCCCATCGCGGTGCTGTGCACCACGGCGGCGCGCATGCCCTCGGCGAGCCATTCCTCGGGCGCGCTGAGCAGGCCGTCGGCGTCGGGGAACGGCTCGGCCAGCGAGATGTCGCGCAACATTCCGGCAGGGCCGCCGCCGACCCAGTCGATGCCCTTGGCCGCGCGGTTCCATTCCAGCCGTGCCACTGCGAAGCGGTTGCTCACGGGTGCCCCGGGCAGCCACGGCACCCGTGGGCGCAGCAGAACGGAGGTGCGGCGGCCGAACGGCAGCCGCAGTCGCCCCGTGGTCGGGCTGGTGCGGGTCGCCCAGCGGCGGATGTGCGTGTGCAGGTGCAGCCGGGGCAGCGGCTGGAAGGGGACGGTGTGCAGCGTGACGTTGAGGACCACCGAGTACCACGACGTCCGCTCGCCCTTTCCCTCCCAGGGCAGCGGCTGTGAGACCAGCTCCGCGCCCTGGTCGCGGGGCCCTCGCGGGACGGCACGGAAGTGCAGCTTGCCGGCGCCGAAGTCGTACGGTTCCAGCGCGAGGATCCGGCGGGCCAGGTGATCGGTGGTCAGTTGGAACTGACGGGCCTCGGGCGCTGCCGTGCCACCCCTGGTGGTCGCGCAGCGCAGCAGCTCCGCTTCGACGGGCCGCCATTGCGGCGGGTCGTCCGACAGCATCGACTCGACCTCGCGGCGCCGGGCGCGGTGTTCGGGCTCGGGCCGCAGATCACGCAGCCAGGCGGCGAGCAGGGCGCGGAAAGCCGGGCCCGGCAGCGGGTCCGCCACCTCCGCGGGGGCGTAGAGCCAGAAGTCCGCTTCCTCACCCCGGTGCTGGGCGGGGCGCGGGCGGACGAGCAGGTCCGGCGCGAGCGTCTGGAGCACCTGGTCCAGCCGCCAGGTGGGCACCGTCCGGTAGGGCTCGGCCTGCGGCGGACGCCCGGCGTTGCAGAGGTCCAGCAGTGCCTCGCGCCACTCCTCGGGGAACGGCAGGGCGCGGTAGCGGGCGGTGAGCGAACTTCCGGACGAGGTGGGCGTCCAGGTGGCGGTGCGGATGGTCTGGTACTTCATGGCCATGGTGGTCTCCGATCGGGCTCTCGGGGGTCAGATGCGGTGGTGGGTGAGGGCGGCCAGGGCCTCGAACAGCGGTTCGTAGAGCAGGCGGGCCAGGGCTGGGTCTCCGGGGTCGGGGAAACCGGCTGGATCGGTGTCCTGATCGAAGTACGGCGCGAGAACGGACCGAAGCCGGGTCAGCAGGCCGTCGTCGGAGGGCAGCGCAGCGGCTTGGACGCCCGGGGCGAGCGCCCGAGCCAGCCCGGGGGCGAACCGGGCATCGACGAACACCACCCGGGCCGGCACGCCGCCACGCACCAGCCGGCCGATGACCTGCCAGATCGTCACCAGCTGGTCCCAGGCGAACGCCTGCTTCTCGGCCTCGGAGAGGCGCGAGTAGATGTATCGGCGGGCGAGCAGTCGGCGCCACTCTCCTCGGGCCACGTGACGGAAGGCGAGCCCGGCCGCGTCCAGCGAGTCCGCCTGCCTCACCAGCGCCGTGAAGGTGCCCTGGTCGAGACCCGGGTGGTCGCGTACAAAGCGCGTGGCCCAGTCGTTGATCGCGAAGATCGCCAGTGCCAGGTCGTCGGGGCGGGGGTGTGGTCGGGCCAGGAACAACGCGGTGCCGAAGGCGGCGTTCCGTTGCGCGTTCAGGATGTTGTGCCCGCGCTCCACGGCCATCAGTGGCGCGACGAGGATCTCCGCGCGGGGGTCCTCGGCGAAGGTGGCGAGGTCGCCGCGCCGTAGGGCAGTGGCGTGCCCGGCGATCGTCGGTGCCGGGCCGGCGCCGCGAACGGCTTGCTCCAGGTCCGCGTCGTCTGCGGCGAGGACCCGAACCCTGCCGTGCCAGCGCTCGATGCCGTGCAGGACGTCCGCGACGGCGTTCGCCTCCTTGTAGCTGCCGGCCAGCAGGATCGCGCGCCGCCGCTCGTCGTCCTCGACCAGGGCGAGTTCCTCCTCCAGCGGGCTGGGCGACTGGCCGCGCCCTGGGCTCCCGAGCCGGTCGGCCATAGCCCGTGCGACGGGGAGGCGCGCCTTCTGGTCGGTGCCGGACAGGCTGATCGGCTTCCCGTTGTCGTCGAAGAGGAACCGGGTACGGAAGACGGTGCGGCGCACCGCGGCCAGTGAGCGCTCGGACGGCTTGAGGACCGCCCCGACCGGCGCGAGCACGTGGGCGCGGGTGGAGGTGCCCGCCCAGCTCGTGCCGGACATCAGCACCACGTGCGGTCCGGGCCGGTCTGCCGCTGGGTCGGCGCCCAACTCGTGTAGCGAGAGGAGGAGTTCCCGGCCCACCCCCGCGCACCGGAAGAACCGCAGGGTGCCGCTGTGGCGCCCGGAGTCGTCCCGTTCCCGCTCGTCCGGCAGGTACTGGAAGCCGAGCACGTTGCCCATCGGCGCCTCAGGGACCAGGGGGGCATAGTCCAGCGGCGGTCGGCGCGAGAGCTCGTTGCCGGTGGAGTCCAGATGCAGGGCGGCCTCCACCTGTGGCCACAGGAAGGTCAGCCGTTCCAGTCGCTGGTTCAGCGCGGAGAGCAGCAGCGTGAACTCCAGGCGGCGGGCCGTGAGAACGAGCCATTTCGGGTCGCCGACGGGTGCGGCCGTGCCGGTGAGGAGCTCGTCCAGTGCGGCCATCACCCGTACGCGGGTACCCGAGGCCGAGAGGGTGGTCAGCAGATCCTGGGCGAGTGTGACGAGGTCGTCGGTCGGATCGCCGTACGGGCCCTGGCCACCGAGAGGGTCGTCGCGGAACCTGTCGAAGACGGAGGTCAGGACCGCACGGCGGCTTGCCACGGCCGAAGTGTCGGGCTCCGGTTCGGGCTCGTCGTTCTCGTACGCCTCGAAGAGTTCGGCCTCGTCGCGGACGCCGTCCGGCGCCCCGGACGGGCCGTTCGGCTCGAACCAGTCGGCCAGCAGCTTCTCCTGAAGCGTCCACGGGCTGAAGTACTCGATGTCCGCCCACTCGCGCAGGTCGGCGTCCGAGATCAGCAGCTTGTACAGCCGGTCGGTCGCCGACGTGACCACGGCCAGGGACGCGGACCAGCGCTCGACCTCCTGGTCGGTCAAGGGCAGTCGGCCCTGCTTGGACAGCTCCTCGATCTTGTGGGTGTGCAGCTGGTCCAGCCAGGACTCCGGCCCGGGCGAGACCAGGGTCGCGGACGGCGCGAAGATCTCGTCGAGCTTCATCTGCACCGAGTCGGCCTCGTCCACGATGATGATGTCGCTGCGCAGAGCGGCGAGTTCGAGGTGGCGCAGCCGCTCCTCGTTCAGGTGGTGCGGCACCGACGACTGGACCAGGCTGGCGGGGTTCGCGATCCAGATCAGCGACTCGACCAGTTCGCGCGCGGTGCGGTGACGGGGACACTCGCTCCAGAGCGGACAGCCGTGTGGTGCCCCAGTGCGACGGTCACCGGCGGTGGGGGGCGTCGCGGTGGTGCCGCGCGGCCGGTACGGATCGGGGAGCGTGATCGGCTCCGGGGCTTCCGTGTCAGGTTGGTTCACTGCCTCGGTCCGCTCCGGGAGCAGTGAGGTGCAGGGCGCGTCGGCGTAGCGGAGCGGTTCGGCGGCCTCGGTGCCACGCAGTGCGTCGACGACGCAGACCGTGCTCAGGTCGTCGAAGCCCGGGTCGTCGTGGTCGAGGAGGCTGTCCAGGCCGCGGGCGGCCAGCCGACGGTGCAACCGCTGCACATGGGTCTCCCGGGTGGTGGGGCCGAGCACCGGGGTGGCGGTCAGGCCGAGGCCCCGCAGAAGGGCGCTCAGCCGCAGCTGTTCGGCGACGTCCCCGACGACCAGCGTGGTCCGCATGCTGTGGCGCGCCGCCCAGACGGCGATCAGCGTCATGAGCGTGCTCTTGCCGGCGCCGACCATGCCCACGAGGTGCAGCATGCCGTCCAGGAGCAGCTCATCGGAGTCGGTGAAGTCCCGGCCACCGGCATCGCGCGGAGCCAACCGGAGTTCGGTCAGTCGACTCTCCCAGTGCCCCCGCTTCGCACTGTCCGCTGCGAGTTCGGTCTGGTCCATCCACCGGGCCGTCTCGGTGAGTTCGGTGCGGGTCAGCAGGATCGGTGTCCCTCCGCCGGAGCGGCCGGCCTCCAGGTCGTGACCAGGTGTGGGGTCGGGCCGCAACTCCGGCGGGAAGGTGACGGAGGTTGGTCGGCGGCGCTCGATGAAAGTGCTGCGCCCGACAGGCGCGAGGTGGAGGCGTCGCCGGGCGAAGCCGGGCAGGGCGGCCAGTGCGGTGTCGTAGACGGAGAGACGTTCGGAAGCGACGGTCGGACGCAGCGGCCGGGCCGGCCCACCAGCCTCCGGGACCAGGTAGGCCCGTGTCCGCTCCGGCAGCAGAAGGTAGGTCTCCAGTGCCTGCTGCCAGGCGCGTCGACGGCGCAGCGTCCACAGCAGGTGGCGGACGGTGGTGAGCATCAACTCGTGGCCCGGGGTGACTGCGAGGCCGGCCGCCCGGGCGAACGGGTATCCGGCGAGCAGGGTGTACGCGCCGGCGGCCGGCTCGTCGGGCGCGACGCGTTCCAGTACTCGAAGCGCCAGCTCCACCTGGCAGAGCTGGGCGGGCTTCACGTCGCCCAGTTCGGCCGGGATCTCGCGCCACACCCGGGCGAGTTCTCGGCTGACCGGCCGGTGCCAGCTGTCGCGGTCACGCATGAGTACCTCCATCGGGGGCTCCGGCCAGCCGGGCGGCGGCGAGTGTGATCAGGTCGCGGTCGGTGAGCAGGGGCAGGCCCATCGCGGAGGCGGTCCGATGCCGCCGGTAGACGTCCAGGTAGCCGGGCCGGTCGTCGACCCGGTAGCGAGGAACCACCCAGAATGCCTCGTCGTAGGGCGGTTCCGGTCGGATTGGTCGGGCCGCTCGGCCCAGGAATGCGGGGTGAGCCCAATCCTTGACGTCCACCGCCCAGACCCGCCGGTCGGGAAAGGTGACGTGCAGGTCGTAGGCATCGAAGCCGGGCCACATCCGCACGCGCAGCCCCAGCCCGGTCAGGGCCTGTTCCAGGTCGGCCTCCGCACGGCCAGGCCCGGTGACGAACTGCCTCAATGGACGCTCCAGCTGCAGAAGTTCGCCGACCTCCTCGGCCGGCAGCAAGCTTCCGACCGGCGCCGGCCCCTGCCGCCGGCAACGATCGCGCTCGCACCACCAGGAGCCGTCCTGCATCGGGAGCAGCAGGGTCAGGCACCGCGCACAGCTCGCGTAGGCGCCCGACCGCAGATGGCTCGCCGGTACCGGGAGGTAGATACGGCGGATCAACTCGCGTACCGGATCCAGCACGTGGTCGTTGGTGACGTCGAAGAACTCCACCGAGGTCAGCACCGGCCGGCTGACCAGCAAACGCCGGAACTCCGTGTAGGCGTCCTCCTCACCGCACTCGCGGCACAACCGCAGGGCAGTGGTGATGATCTCCCGGTCACGCTGACGCGCGGCGCTGTCGGTGGCGCGTTCGGCCCACTCGTGGCAGAGCTCGGTGGGACGGCCGGAGCCCGGATCGAGGAGGTGGTCCGTGCTGCCGACGGCATCGGCGGGGAGGTCGAGCGGCCAGTCACAGACCGGTCGGTAGCGGCACCAGTGCAGAAGTTCCGACAAGCCGGCGGGCGGCTCGGCGCCCTGCAACAGGCAGGCCAGGACGGTCCGGTTCAGTGCCCGCTGGGCCTCATCGGGATAGGGCAGGGAGAAGCCGTCCAGGCCGGTGAGCGCGTCGAGCCCGATGAGCGCGGTGGCGAGCGTTCGCAGCAGCGGGATGCCATCGTGCGCGGACCACTCGGCCGCGTGCGGTGGCAGGTCGGGAGTCGGGGGCACGGATCAGCTCTCAGTGGTGTGGTCGAGGCCGGGGACACACCAGCGCAGGACCTCACAGCTGTTGCACCCCTGGCCCGCGGTGGCGGGGAAGGTCTCGTCCGATGCCCAGGGGCCGCTCAGGGACGCGATGACCTGACGCGCCGCGTCGACCGTCCCGGGGTCGTCCGGGTACAGCTCCTCGCAGGCCGAGCCGTCCTGGTAGAGCAGCTCCAGCTCGATCCGTGAGCGGCGCAGGTCGCCACCGGGGACCCCGGCGGACATCAGTAGCACGGCGAGGGCGAGCTGCGGGAAGGACTCCAGGAGCGGCCGACCCTCCCACGGGCGGGAGGCCGCGGTCTTGGTCTCGCGCCAGACCCAGCCGCCGGCATCGGTGTACAGCAGGTCGGGGTCGGCGATGACGACGGCGTCGAGGCCCGGGTCGTACGCCGTCAGGCGCGGCTGCACCCGCACCTGTGCGTCCTGCGGCAGGCCGTCGAGCGGGCAGACGGCGGCGTGCTCCGCGATCATCCGGAGAGCGGGCCCGGTCTCTTCTGCCGGGAGGCCCGGCAAGACGTCGGGGAGAAGCCCGGCGCGGCAGTGGCGTCGGGCCGAGTGCTGGGCGTTGAGCCAGGCATCCACCGCCCGACCGCGTCGGACGGCCGCGCTCTCCGGTTCGGCCGACTTCAGGTGCAGCACGCGGGTGAGGTGGTACTTGGCGGGGCAGGCGGCGTGGGCGCGGAGGTCGGAGACGGAGACGCTGCGCCGCCGACGGGTCCTGCGCGGCCGGTCCGTCCCGAGCAGGAACGGAATTCTGGGCGGCTGTGAACAGCCCGTCAGAGCCTCGCAGTCGACACAGGCCGAGCCCGGGTTCAGCCGATCGGCCTCAATGGCACGGGCCAGCAGAGGCTTGGCGTGTCGAGCGTACTGGCGAGCCGCCTCCTGGACGTCCCAATCAGCGAGGACGATGCGGGAGCCGTCACCACAGCCGACCGCCACCACGCGGACCCGCTGCGGGAGTGCGCCGCCGGCGCGCTTCGGGCGGTAGGGCGCGCCGAATTCGGTGGTGGACGGCAGGCCGGTCGCCGCCACGGCGGCGGCCTCGGCGATCTCCGCAGCAGCTCGGGTCTTTACTGAGTTCACAGAAAGGAGCCAGATCTCCCTGACTTGGCCGTTGGTGGAGGCGTACCGGCGACCCCAGGCGGTGCGCTCGTACCGGACGGCCCCCCGCGCGTCCGGTACGGCCAGGTCGGTGGCGGTCACCCAGGCATCCTCGAACGGAAGGGTGGCCGGGCCGTGGGACGAGTAGAGGGCACTGTGCTCTGCTCGCGCCGCGAGGTAGTGGTGCACGGCTGCGGCGGCCCAGGCGAGATGCGTCGGGTGGCAGTCGCGCCGGCGGCCGAGCTGTTGAAGGGCGGCTTCAACTCCGCTGCCACCGTGCTCGATCGCGTCCAGTGCCGACATCACCGGGCCCAGGGAGAAGTCCTGGACCGGCTTGCGACGGGAACGCGGTGGCGACTGCTGCACCAAAGGTCGGGCCCGCAGCGCGGATCCGCGCGGGCAGCCCCGGGGATCCTCCTGCAGGAGGGGGAGCGAGGTGCGAACGAGGCGGGGATCGCCGGTCGTGCCGGCGGGAGGTTGCCAAGCGGTCACAGGAGGAGACTCCCTCAAGACGCGGAGCTGTTCGGCCAGGACTCCAGGAGAGCGCATAGTTGTGAACTTAGTCAAGCGATGGAGCTGCGCTCGTTCGGGGGCGGTATGGTATGTCGCGCATGATGCCACGGCGGACAGGGGTGAGGATGGAAAGGGGCGAAGTCGTCCGCGGTCGGTACCGGATCGTCGAGCTGCTGGGTCAGGGCGGCATGGCGCGCGTCTGGAAGGCCATCGACACCGAGACCGGTGAGCCGGTGGCCGTGAAGGAGATCCGTGCCGACCAGTACAACCAGGGTCGCCTCAGCCCAGCCGAGCGCATCCGTCAGGAGACCGAGCTGCTCAAGCGCTTCGAACGGGAAGGGCAGTTCATCGGCGAGCTCGAACACCCGGGAATCGTGACGCTGATCGATCGAGGCCTGCACCGGGGCGCCCCTTGCCTCGTCATGGAGTTCGTCGACGGCGAACCGCTCGACCGATTTCTCGCGAATCATCGACCGTTGCCGCTCGGCGCTGCGGTCGCCATCGCGTTCGAGATGGCCGAGGCCCTTGTCCATGCCCACGCCGGGCAGGTCATCCACCGCGACTTGAAGCCCGGCAATGTCGTGCTGACCGCTGACGGCTCGGCGAAGCTGATCGACTTCGGCGTCGCCCTGCCGGATCGCCCCGACGCCACCCGCCACACCGTCTACGGCGCCACGCCGGGAACGGTCGGCTACATGGCCCCGGAGCAGCTCCAAGGGCAGCAGAAGGTCACGAAGGCTGTGGATCACTACTCTTACGGCTGTGTGCTCTTCGAACTCCTGACTGGGCGTCAGCCATTCATCGATCGGCCTGACCGCAATTGCTCGACCCAACACCAGCAGGATCTGCCGCCGCGCGTCAGCGACTTCAAAGCCGGCGTCCCGGCCGAGATCGACGACCTTGTCTGGCGTCTGCTCGGCAAGGACCCGTGCCTGCGTCTGGACAGCCTCGCCTGGGCTGTCGACGTCCTTCGTCCCCACCTGCCCGTCGCGGGATCGCCCGCGCCCAACCCCGAGCTCGTGCCGGACCCGACCGTTCGCTATCGGCTCTCCGGCGCGGTGGCCGTCCCGTCGGTCCCCGGCCGCGCGATTCGCGTCCCGGTCACCAGGCCGGGGGTGGGCCGGGGAGCGAGGCCAGGGTGCGACCGGGACCGGTTCGACCAGCTGCACGCTCACGCCGTGGTGGAGATGGCAGGGCCAGGTGCCGGCCCGGCCCTGGAACGGCTTGAGCGCGAGCTGGCTCACGCGCGCAAGTCCTGGGGCCTAGGTCATCTTCCGGTGGCGCAGGCGCAATTGCTGTGCGCCGACGCCGCGCGGTTGCGCGGCGCCTGGGAGGACGCGGGCCCGCTGTACCGAGCCGTCGCGAAGGCTCTGGAGTACAAGACGGCGCCGACTTTTCGGGCCGCGGCGCTGGAGGCGCGGGTGGGAGTGGCCGAGTGCCGTATCCCAGCGGGCGATCTCCAGGGTGGTTTCGATGGATGGGCCGACGTAGTTCACGAGATCGCGGGCCTGGTGGAGATTCCGGCCCACGTCGTGGCCCGTTGTCGTGAGGTGGCGGTGGAGCTGGAGGAGTGCGGTAGAGGTGTGGAGACCAGGTCATTCTTGGAGCTCTTGCCCCAGGAATGACCTCACCCCCGGGGAAGCCGGCCGGTCGCGAGCAGTTCGCCGAGCGCCCGGCTCATGTTCCCGGCGACCTCGCCCAGTTCGCGCACTGCGTGGTCGAAGGCCGTGAGCCGTCGGTAGATCTCGCCGTAGGCCCGCTGCTCATCCAGCGGAAGCCGTGGTACCTGGAGTCGGCGGACATCCACCCGGGACGATGTCGAGGCATGGGTACCCGCCTGTCGCGCATTCGACGGTGATCGAAGGCAGCCGGCCAGGAACCATGGGTCGAGGACCGTTGGATCGACGCGGATCAGGTGGAGTTGGGGGCCGAGAACGGTGGGGGCGTCGACGTCTACCCAGGCATCGAAGGCGCGGAACGCGCCCACTACGACGATGTCCTGAGAAGATGTCACCGTGAGGTTGCCCGTCCGCTCGCCGCTGTCGGTGTCGAGGGCGGACAACCAGGACCGAGGACCCTCCAAGTGGATGAGATCGGGAACCGTTAGTGCCCGGACCCCGTCGGACGGTGGGTCGCCCCGATGCAACCGCTCTTCGGGAAGGGCTTGCCCGGTGCGCAGTTCCAGTGCTCCGGCCAGTTCCAGTTCGGCGACCGTGGTGCATGCGACGGTGCCGTTGTCCTGTGTGGGAGCCAGCTTGGACAGCGTCTGACCGAGGTCCCGCGTCTCGCTGAGACGGAGGTCGAACCGGGTCCAGGCCTGACGCAGGTTGATGGTGATCGCGGAGTTCGCCGCGGGGACGTGCCGGGCAGGAGTGAGATCGACCTGTTCGTCAAGGAGGTCGATGACCGGCACCGACACACCGGCGAGGGTTTCGTCGCTCCGGAGCGATTCCAGGACGATGGTGCGCAGAGCGGGCCAGTCAATCAAGGAGCGTCCCGCAGGCGGGGCGCCGTCCCTCCCGACAGTGTCCACCAGCCGTACGACGGCGCCGGCTGGATCCTCGCACGGCCGGGAAAGGACCCACAGGTGCAGGCCCACGCCGTGCGGGGGAGCTGCGCCGGGCGGAAGAGCGATCACCGCGCGCAGTGCACCGGTTCGCAACAGTGCGCTTCGAATCCGTCGCCCCGCCCGTCTGGCTGAGACAGCAGGGGGCAGCACCATGACCGCGGTGCCGCCGGGTGCGAGGGCGGCGACCGAGTGCTGAACCCAGGCCAGTTCCGGCTCGGTGCGGGGTGGCTGCCCGAACAGCCACCGGGGGTCCGTCGCGACTTCGGCGTGCCCCCAGTCGCGCTCGTTCGAGGGTGGATTACAGAGCACCACATCGGCCTGAACGGGCTGCAGGGCATCGGCCCGCAGCGTGTCCGCGACCACGACCCGGCCGTTCATACCCTCCAGTAGCAGACGGGCAGCCGCTACCGCGGCGAGGGCCGGATCCGAGTCCTGGCCCAGCAGCTTCGGCTCGCCTGAATCGGTCCACCGTCGGCCTGCGGTCAGCAGGAGCGAGCCGGTGCCGCAGGCCGGATCGATCACGGTCCGCACCGGGGCCTCACCACGCCACTGCGCGATGTCGACCATCAGATCGGCCAGGGGCTCTGGCGTGGTAATGATCTGTCGCACGTGTGTGCCGAGCCAGCGTTGGAGCAGAAAGCCGAAGGTCTCCGAGGCGCCCTCCTGCTGGGCCAGCCGTACGGCTTGCTCAGCCAACGCCTGTTGTTCCGGGCTCAACTGCAGCGGAGTGGGAAGGGCGTCCGCGGTACCGGGAGTACTCAGCTCAGCACCAACTGCTGCCAGTACCATTCCCATCGAGTTCCGATCGCCCAAGGCCTCGATCTGGGGCCAGAGCCGTTCGAGTCGACCGGCTGTCGACTTGCTCTTCTTCTCTCGATCCAGCCACGTCTCGACCTCAGCCAGGGAGAACTGGGGACTTGCGTCGCTCCCACCGATCGGGTTCGGAAAACTCTCGTGCCGACGACGCCAGTTGCTCACCGCGGCGCGCCCGACCCCGGCGATGCGGGCGATCTCCGCCAGGGTCACCGAGACGGCCGGCTCGGCAGGTTGCTTCATCTGGATCTCCGAGAGCGCGGATGGCGGGACCAAGCGAGTCAGAGTCGTGTGCGCCTCACGCTATCGCGCCGTTCGATATCCGACCAGTGTGTTGCTTGACTCAGTTTACAGTCGTATGGCCATGGCCTCGAACGACTCCATGAGCTGGGTGAGCGTAGCGCTCGACGCTCCGATGCGGCGGCCTGGGCAGAGGCTCGTCTGCTGCCCGCCGCTCCCCTTGGGCAGCCGGCGTGTCTGCGGCTCCGTTCTCACCCAGGCGTGCTGCACCGGCTCGCGGCCTCGAGCGCGTCGGTGACCAGCTCGGCGTGCGTGTGGTCTGCAATCGACCGGCCGACCAGGCGCTTGGAGTAATAGGTCCAGCACGGTCGCCAGACAGAGGAGCTGGCCATCGCCGACCGGGAGGAAGGTGAAGTCGCCGACGTGCCTCGTGTCTGGGGCCGACGCGCGCAAGGAGCGTGCCAGAAGGTCGGGAACCGCCACCGAGCGCTGCTTGCAGCCTTGCTGCCGGAAGCTGCTGGATCGCCGAATCCGAGGCACGCGCTCCCATGCCAACGCAAGACTTTTGGGCTGCCGCCGGTCCCCGACCTCATCCAGGCTGCCTTTGCAATGCGCCGCCAGTAAGGCCGCATGTAACACAAAATGCAGGTCAGGATCGCTCCTGACCTGCATTCCCTCGCCAACAACGTTGGCGAATGGGTCGTGTCCGAGGGGGGACTTGAACCCCCACGCCCGATAAAGGGCACTAGCACCTCAAGCTAGCGCGTCTGCCATTCCGCCACCCGGACAGGGTGTGTGCCTCGGGGTTTTGTTGCTGTCCCCCGTGGCGACAGAGAGAACATTACCAGGCAATCGGAGTGCTTCTCACCTGCGGTTCTGCGGTGGGTGGCGGCGGAGGTGGGAGCTGCGGGCCGGAGGGTCGGGGCTGGCGGAAGGTCCGGGAGGATGAACGATCCTGCTGTCCTGGCGGGCGTAAATCGTCACCAGGTTGACCAAAACACGCCAAAGGTGAGCTGGATCGATCCGGCGGGAGCAAGTTCCATGTCCCCGCGCAGGGAATCGCAGCAGCTCTCCTAGCCTCTGGAGGTCAGGGGAGCCCTGAACGGAACACCCTGTTCCCGAAAGGTCGGCGGTGCCGGCGAAGCCTCCCGAGTCCTGCGCGAAGGGTGGCTTGGTGTGGAACGGACCAGCGGGACGCGGTCGAAGGCACTCGGTCGGGCGGGAGGAGGCGCGGGCGAGGACCGGGAGGCGGGGGCGGGAAGCCGGCGGGAGGGCGGGGGGCGCTGGCGGATCGTCGCGGACGCGCACGAGGCGTCGGTGCCACGGGTCAGACACCAGGTCCGCGACCTGCTCCGCACCCAGGGGATCAGTGGCGAGTGCTACCAGGACGTCGTGGACGGCGTGCTGCTGATCGTCTCCGAACTGGTGACCAACGCCGTGACGCACGCCGCGCTGCTCTCGCCGCGGGTGGTCACCGAGGTGGTGATCGACGGCGCTCAGGTGCGGGTGGCGGTGGAGGACGGGCACCCGCACCGGCCCAAGGCGGTGGAGAGCGACCACGGCCAGACCGGTGGGCGGGGGCTGATGCTGGTCAAGTGCATCGCGCTGCAGTCCGGCGGTGCCTGTGACGTGGAGGGGACCGGCGACGGCGGCAAGGTGATCTGGGCCTCGTTGCCGCTTCCGTTCCCCGCCGACGGCGCGGTGGGGAGCGCAGTGGAATAGCCGGGGAGTGCGGCGCGGCAGCCGTGGCCTGGTGTTGGTAGCCGCAGGCGTTACCAGTCGCGCCCGGCGATCTCCCGGATCCCCGGGAGCGCGGCCTCGAAGACCGTGTTGAACCAGACCGAGAACGGCCGGTCGGCCCGCAGCTCCTTCAGCTCCTGTGCGGTGACGAAGCGGGTGTCGTCGACCTCCTCCGGGGCCGGCGACAGGTCGGCCGTGACCAGCCCGACGAAGAGGTGGTTCCACTCCCGCTCGATCAGCCCGGAGGCCTCGTCCGGCAGGTCGTAGCGGACCGTGCCGGCCTCGCAGAGCAGCGCCGGCGCCGCCCCGAGCTCCTCGGCGGTGCGGCGCGCGGCGGCCACGAAGGGCGACTCGCCCGGGTACGGGTGGCCGCAGCAGGTGTTCGACCAGACACCGGGGGAATGGTACTTGCCCAGGGCGCGACGCTGCAGCAGCAGCCGGCCCTGCTTGTCGAAGAGGAAGACCGAGAACGCCCGGTGCAGCTTCCCGGGCTGCTGGTGAGCCGACAGCTTCTCCGCGGTGCCGATGGTGACACCGTTGTCGTCGACCAGCTCCAGCAGGATCTCGGCAGCGGCAGCGGCAGCGGCAGCGGCCGCGGGCTGGGCGGCGCTGGTGGGTCGGCTCTCGGACATGTGGCCCTCTTTCGGCACGGGGACCGGCGCCGCCACCCGGATGCGCCACCCGGGCAGGCCCCCCGGTCCAGCGGACGGCAGCGCGCCCGCGGTGCCGCTGTGGTCGGGCACCGGTCGGGCGTCGGGGCCCAAGTCTGCCGTATGGCCGCGCCGAGCGGACGGATTCGGTGGATACCCACCGTGTCCATCCGCTCACCGCGCAACCAGGTACGGCCGGGTCCGGTAAGGCGCCACCGTACGCCCCCACGAGCCCCGGGGTGCGCGCCGGCGCCGGCCCGCGCCGACCGTACCGGGTTCGGGGCCCGTCGCCGCCCGGCGGCCCGCGTGCCACCCCTCGCGGACTCCTCGCCGCACCCCCGCCGGATCCGCGCGGAACCTCCGCCGGACCCCCGCACCGCTACCGGGCCGCAACCGCGCGACCACGGGCGGAGTACGGGCTGGTCATGTCGGTCGCCTACCATCACATACGACACGACGCACCGCTCTCGCCGCGGCGCCGGAGTGCCGGGACGCCGGCCCGCCGCGGTCGGTACCGACACGCGGTCGGTGTCGACACGGGAGCCACGCGTCCGTCCGACCGGCGGCAGCCCGCGACCACGAAGCACCGGTGGCAGCAGAACCGCCGGTGCGACACACGGCACGAAACACCGGCACGACGAAACAGGAGACCCCGCATGATCGGCCTCGTTCTGGCGGCCGGAGCCGGCCGCCGGCTCCGCCCGTACACCGACACCCTGCCCAAGGCGCTGGTGCCGGTGGACGGCGAGAAGACCGTGCTGGATCTCACCCTCGGCAACTTCGCCGAGGTCGGCCTGCGCGAAGCCGCCGTCGTGGTCGGCTACCGCAAGGAGGCCGTGTACGACCGCAAGGACGCCCTGGAACAGAAGTACGGCGTCAAGCTCACCCTGGTCGAGAACGACAAGGCCGAGGAGTGGAACAACGCCTACTCCCTGTGGTGCGCCCGCGACCTGTTCCGGGAGGGCCTGCTGCTCGCCAACGGTGACACCGTGCACCCCGCCTCGGTCCAGCGCACCATGCTGGACGGCAACGACCGCCTGATCACCGAGGGCCGCGCCCCCGGCATCCTGCTTGCCCTCGACACGGTGAAGAAGCTCGCCGACGAGGAGATGAAGGTCATCGTCGATCCGGCCACCGGGATGCGCCGGATCACCAAGCTGATGGACCCGGCCGAGGCCACCGGTGAGTACATCGGCGTCACCGTGATCAACCCGTCCGCCGCCGAGGACCTCACCGACGCGCTGCGCACCACCTTCGAGCGCGACCCCCAGCTCTACTACGAGGACGGCTACCAGGAGATGGCCGACCGCGGCCTGCGGATCGACGTGCAGCCGATCGGCGACGTCTCCTGGGTCGAGGTCGACAACCACGAGGATCTGGCGAAGGCCCGGGAGATCGCGTGCCAGTACTGACCCGGCTGATCCCCTCCCCGCTCTTCGTCGAGGTCCGCCCCGGCGCGCTGGACTCGCTCGCCGGCATCCTCGCCGACCAGCGCCTGTCCACCGGCGGGCGGGTCGCGGTGGCGATCAGCAACGGCTCCGGCGCCCGGCTGCGCGAGCGGCTGGAGCCGCAGCTGCCGCGGGCCGACTGGTTCGACGCCGCCGACGGCACCCTGGACGGCGCGGTGCGGCTGGCGGACGCGGTCCGCGGTGGCCACTACGACGTCCTGGTCGGGCTCGGGGGCGGTAAGATCATCGACGCCGCCAAGTACGCCGCCGCGCGGGTCGGGCTGCCCGTGGTCGCCGTCGCCACCAACCTGGCGCACGACGGCATCTGCTCCCCGGTCTCCACCCTCGACAACGACGCGGGCCGCGGCTCCTACGGGGTGCCCGGGCCGATCGGCGTCGTGGTCGACCTGGACGTGATCCAGCAGGCCCCGAGGCGCTACGTGGCGGCCGGCATCGGCGACGTCCTCTCCAACATCTCGGCCTGCGCCGACTGGGAACTCTCCCAGCGCGAGACCGGCGAGAAGGTGGACGGACTGGCCGTGGCGATGGCCCGCTCGGCGGGCGAGAACCTGCTGCGGCACCCGGGCAAACCGGAGGACCCGGACCTCCTTACCGCCCTGTCCGAAGCACTGGTACTGTCCGGCATCGCGATGAGCATCGCCGGCAGCACCCGACCGTCGTCGGGTGCCTGCCACGAGATCTCGCATGCCCTGGACGTGCTGTACCCCAAGCGGTCCGCCCAGCACGGCGAGCAGGTCGGCCTCGGTGCCGCCTTCGCTAGCTTCCTGCGGGGCGACCGCGAGACGGCCGGTCTGATCGTCGAGCGCCTGAAGTCCCACGGGCTTCCGGTGAGCGCCGATCAGATCGGTTTCTCCGAGGCGGAGTTCACCGAGGCGGTGCACTACGCTCCGAATACCCGCCCGGGCCGCTTCACCATCCTTGAGCACCTCGACCTCTCCCCTTCAGCGATCAGGGACGCGTACGCCGACTATGTCCAAGCCGTCAACAGCTGAGTCCAAGGCTGAGCCCATGTCGTCAGCCCCCGGCCGGCCCCCGGTCGACCTCACGCGCCGCCCGTCGATCGAGGAGCTGCGCGCCGTCATCCACCCCGAGGGCATGCTGCAGCGCCGCAGTGCCGAGCACTGGGCGGGCCGGCTCTACATGCGGAAGATCTCGCTGCGGATCACCCGGGTGCTCTCGACGGTCACCGCCATCACGCCCAACGGCCTGACCTACCTGATGATGTTCACCGGCATCCTGGCCGGCGCCGCCCTGGTGATCCCGGGCATCGCCGGGGCGATCGTCGGCGCGCTGCTGATCCAGGTCTACCTGCTGCTCGACTGCGTCGACGGCGAGGTGGCCCGCTGGCGCCGGCAGACCTCGCTGACCGGTGTCTACCTGGACCGGGTCGGCCACTACATGTCCGAGGCCGCGCTGCTCACCGGCCTCGGCCTGCGGGCCACCGACCTCTTCCACCGGCAGGGCGCCAGCGCGCACTGGCAGTGGGCGTTCCTGGGCACGCTGGCCGCGCTCGGTGCGATCCTGATCAAGTCGGAGACCGACCTGGTCGACGTCGCCCGGGCCCGCAGCGGGATGGCCGCGGTCGAGGACAGCGCCTCGGTGCCGCGCTCGTCCGGGGTCGCCAAGGCCCGCAAGGCCGCCGCCTTCCTCAAGTTCCACCGCCTGGTGGGCGCCGTGGAGGCCTCGCTCTTCATCCTGGCCGCCGGGATCGCCGACACCGTGCACGGCGGGCTGTTCTTCACCCACCTCGCGGTCGTCGTGCTGGCCGCCATCGCCATGCTGCAGACCGTCCTGCACCTGCTCAGCATCGTCCTCTCCAGCAGGCTGCGATGAGCGGGGCGGACGACTTCCGGCTGGGTGCCGTGATCATCACCATGGGCAACCGCCCGGCCGAGCTGAACGCGCTGATCGACTCGGTGACCGGCCAGCAGGGCCCGCCGGTCGAGCTCGCGGTGGTCGGCAACGGCGCCCCGCTGCCTCCGCTGCCGCCCGGCGTCCGCACCGCCGAGCTGCCGGAGAACCTCGGCATCCCGGCCGGCCGCAACGTCGGCATCGAGCTGTTCGGGCCGAACGGCCGGGACGTCGACGCGGTGCTCTTCCTCGACGACGACGGCCGGCTCCCGCGCGACGACTCGGCCCGACTGCTGCGCGAGGCGTTCAGCGCGGACCCGTCGCTCGGCATCGTCAGCTTCCGGATCGCCGATCCGGACACCGGCGTCACCCAGCGTCGCCACGTGCCGCGCCTGCGGGCCAGCGATCCGCTGCACTCCTCCCGGGTCACCACCTTCCTGGGCGGGGCGAGCGCGGTGCGCAGCGCGGTGTTCGAACAGGCCGGTCAGCTGCCCGCGGAGTTCTTCTACGCCCACGAGGAGACCGACCTGGCCTGGCGGGCGCTGGACGCCGGGTGGTCGATCGACTACCGGGCCGACGTGGTGCTGCACCACCCGACCACCTCGCCGGCCCGGCACGCGACGTACTTCCACAACGTGGCCCGCAACCGGGTGTGGCTGGCGCGACGGAACCTTCCGGCCCCGTTGGTGCCTCTCTACCTGTGCACCTGGATCCTGCTGACCCTGGCCCGCCGCCCCTCCGGGGAGGCGCTCAAGGCCTGGTGGGGCGGGTTCCTGGCCGGCTGGCGCACCCCCTGCGGGGAGCGGCGGCCGATGCGATGGCGTACTGTATGGCGATTGACCAGGTTGGGCAGACCGCCGGTCATCTGATCATCCCCTGATCGCCGCGGCCGGTGGGCCAAACCGCAGGCCGCATACCCCGGGATCCACCCGGATCTACCCGTCGAGAGACCGGCGACTGCCCCCGGCCAGCAGCCGGACTTCCGATCCCCGTGAAGGACGAAAGTGTCGACAGTGAGTGAACCGATCAACCTCTCCCTGCCAGGGGGTGTTGATGCCGGGCTGTCCCCCAAGCAGCTCGCGGACAAGTACGGGCTGAGGATCAGCGGTGCCCGACCCGGGCTGTGGGAGTACACCAAGCAGCTCTGGGGCCGCCGCCACTTCATCGTGGCCTTCGCCACCGCTCGGTTGGTGGCGCAGTACACCACGGCGAAGCTCGGCCAGGTGTGGCAGGTTGTCACTCCGCTGCTCAACTGCGCGGTGTTCTACCTGGTCTTCGGTGTGATCCTGCGCAACCGGGACATTCCGCACTACATCGCCTGGCTCTGCACCGGTGTCTTCATCTTCCAGTTCACCCAGAGCGCGGTGCAGGCCGGTACCCGGGCGATCTCCGACAACCTGTGGCTGATCCGGGCGCTGCACTTCCCCCGCGCCTGCATGCCGATCGCCTTCACCGTGATCCAGCTCCAGCAGCTGCTGATCTCGATGGTCGTGCTGGTCATCATCGTGCTGGCCTCCGGGATCCAGGTGGGTGTCTCCTGGCTGTTGGTGATCCCCGCGCTGATTCTGCAGATGGGCTTCAACACCGGCCTGGCGTTCATCATGGCCAGGATCGGTGCCAAGACCACCGACGTGTCGCAGCTGATGCCGTTCGTGCTGCGCACCTGGATGTACCTGTCCGGCGTGATGTACAGCATCCAGGGCAACATCAACAAGTGGCCCGAGTACGCCCGGATCATCATGACGATCAACCCGGCCTCGGTCTTCATGGAGCTGGTCCGGCACTCGCTCGCGCCGGTGATCTACAGCCACCACACGAAGAACTACCAGACGATGCCGCACCACCTGTGGATCTACGCGACCGGTTGGTGCGTGCTGCTGATGGTGTTCGGCTACGTCTACTTCTGGAAGGCTGAGGAGGAGTACGGCCGTGGCTGAGACCATCACCAACGACCGGACCGAACGCGACACGAAGGCCATCGCCGCGGCCAAGGAGTCCCGCACGCCCACCGTGGTCGTCGACGACGTGCACATCGTCTACAAGGTGCACGGTGCCTCGGCCGGAAAGGGCAGCGCGACCTCCGCGCTCAGCCGGCTGATCTCCCGCAAGCGCTCGCCCGCCATCACCGAGGTACACGCCGTCAAGGGCGTCAGCTTCACCGCCTACAAGGGTGAGGCGATCGGCCTGATCGGCTCCAACGGCTCGGGCAAGTCGACGCTGCTCTCCGCGATCGCCGGTCTGCTGCCGACCGCCAAGGGCGGCATCTACACCGACGGGCAGCCGTCGCTGCTCGGCGTGAACGCGGCGCTGCTGGATGACCTGACCGGCGAGCGCAACGTGGTGCTCGGCACCCTGGCGATGGGCATGACCCCGGCCCAGGTCAAGGAGCGCTACCAGGACATCGTCGACTTCTCGGGCATCAACGAGAAGGGCGAGTTCATCAACCTGCCGATGCGCACCTACTCGTCGGGTATGGCGGCCCGTCTGCGGTTCTCCATCGCGGCGGCCAAGACCCACGACGTGCTGCTGATCGACGAGGCGCTGTCCACCGGTGACCAGGCCTTCCAGCGCCGCAGCGAGGCTCGCATCCGCGAGCTGCGCAAGAACGCCGGTACGGTCTTCCTGGTGAGCCACAACAACAACGCGATCCGGGACACCTGCGAGCGCACCATCTGGATCGAGACGGGCAAGCTCATCATGGACGGCCCGACCGACCAGGTGGTCGGCATGTACGAGCGCGGCGAGCGCCCCTGAGGCGCGCCAACCGCCACTGGGCCGGGGGGGGGGGGGGGGGGGGGGGGGGGGGGGGGGGGGGGTTGGGCCTTGCCCTTCGTTTGCGCGGCGGGATGGGGGAGAGTGAAGGGGAGGG